>JAZNFB010000423.1:0-2315 GCA_045588895.1 Candidatus Flemingiibacterium sp. | reverse complement strand
CCTCCTCGGGTGCAGGTGTGTCGGCAGCTCTGCGTGACGCTTCACTTGCCGCCATCTGATACTGCGTTCTGGCAATACGCTCCATCTCGGCAATCTGCTCGGTTATCACCGGCATGGATTCAACATAACCCTCTTCCTTTGAAAGCTCAACCTCAAAGCGAAGACCGAATTCACCGAATATTATATTTGAAATTATCTCGTTAGTCTTAGCGCAGTAAAGAAGCTCAATACCGCCATTGTTAAACGAAACCTTGATATTTATTTTATTATCGCTTATCGAAAAATCGTACTCGTTAAAAAATCCTCGCGAAACCGCACCGATACGGTTAAGCTCCATCATAACCTCGGGCAAATAAGCGGGATTCCACAGCTCCTTCGGATATTTCGGCAGAATACGCACCACCGATAGCTCATACACCTCCCGAATGTTGTCTTCAAGTGCATAAAGCTTGTCCTTTTCAACAAGCTCGGAAAATTCGGCAGTTACCTCAACAACACGCCGTTCTCTGTCAAAGCGCGACGAAACTGCCGACGCAAGATCGAGGAATTTTCTCTCTGCGTCGGTCTGTGTATATTTAGCAAATATTTTGTCGAATTTATTCATATGGCATCACCGTATATAAGTATCGTGATTATTACATCTTATTTATCTCATCGCGAAGCACGTCAAGAATAGTGTCCTCGCTGTATTTTCCGACGATCTCGCCCTTTTTGAAAAGAAGCGCCTCTCCGATACCGCCTGCACAGCCGATGTCTGCTTCTCTTGCCTCACCGGGACCGTTTACCGCACATCCCATTATCGCAACCTTTATGCGGCGAGAGGGATGAAGCTCCGGCATATATTCCTCCTCAAAGCGTGTAACAAGGTCAATAAGCGAAATTTTTGTCCGTCCGCAGGTTGGGCAGGAAACAAGATCAATAAGACCGCCGCCAATACCGAGTGCAGAAAGTAACGCTTTACCCTCTTTAACCTCAAGCAGAGGATCGGCAGTCAGTGAAACACGTATGGTGTCACCGATTCCGTCGCAAAGGAGTGAACCGATACCGACGGCAGATTTTATCGTGCCCATATGAGCCGAGCCTGCTTCGGTAACGCCAATGTGGAGCGGATAATCACAACGCTCACTAAGAAGTCTGTTTGCACCAATCATTGTCCTGACATCGGAGGATTTTATCGAAATAACAATATCCTCAAAATTCAGATCTTCAAGAATATGAACGTGCTCCATCGCACTTTCGGCTAAAGCTTCGGCAGTCGGCGCACCGTATTTCAGGAGTATCTCTTTTTTAAGTGAACCGCCGTTAACTCCGATTCTTATCGGTATTCCACCGTCACGGCAAGCGGCAACAACCTCGGCAACTCGCTCACGTGAGCCGATATTACCGGGGTTTATGCGTATCTTGTCAACGCCTGCCGCACAGCAAGCAAGAGCAATTTTATAATCAAAATGTATGTCTGCAACAATCGGCAGAGTTATATCCGATTTTTTAAGCCGGCGTACACTTTCAACAGCATCAATATCCGGAACAGCAAGGCGTACAATGTCACAGCCTGCCGCCTCAAGTGCCTTTGTCTGGGCATATACCGCCTCATAATCATGAGAGTTTACGGAAAGCATTGACTGTACGCTTATAGGTGAGCCGCCTCCTATTTGGATGTTTCCAACCTTTATAACTCTTGTTTTTTTCATAGCTTTCGTCCTTATAACCTATCCAAACAGCTTTATAATATCCTTAAATGTGATAACTACCATCAGAAGCATAAGCAGAACAATACCTGCAAAATGAACATATCCCTCAACGTCCGGGCTTACCGGCTTACGTCTTATCGCCTCAACAATCTGAAAAAGAAAACGTCCGCCGTCGAGTGCCGGAAGCGGCAAAAGATTGAAAACACCAAGGTTCATCGCTATCATGACAGTGAGATTAAGAAAGCTCAAAACCCCGAGCTCTGCCGCCGTGCTGACAGCTTCTGCAACGCCAACCGGTCCCGAAACAGCACCTATTCCGTAACGTCCTGTTATAAGATCAATCAGCGATTCCCACACCATTTTAACATTGGAAACCGAGCCGAAGAATGTGTGCTTAAGAACTGTACCAAAATTTTTTTCTTCAATTCCGACAGTGAAATCGGGAAGTCCGAAGGCAGTCCCCTCATATGCGGTTGTCGGGAATGTTACATTTTCAAGCGTCACAAGCTCGCCGTTACGTCTGACAACAATATCTATCGGCTTAATGGCACTGTGCATGATCTCATACGACAAATCGTCCGCAATATGAACACGTGTACCGTCAACCTTGATTATCACATCGCC
>JAZNFB010000422.1:0-4468 GCA_045588895.1 Candidatus Flemingiibacterium sp. | reverse complement strand
GTGGCTGATCTTATCAAGGAATTTTCAAGCGAACAATAACCATATTTTGGTAATAAAAACATATATTAGTAGAACATACAAAAACGTGGTCGAATAATCGGTAAAAAGTGAAAAAATAATTTGCATATAAGCAAAAAAATCTCTCAAAACCTATTGCATTTATTTGAAAGATGTTGTATAATAGTGGTGGTGAATTTAGGTTCAAAGTGGTTTAAATTTCCACATAAGTGGTGCGAGAGGGGTGAGCATAGATGTTGACAGGCGAGTATTTACATACAATCGATGTGAAATCGCGTGTATTCGTTCCGGCGAAGCTGCGTGAATCGCTTGGTGAAACATTCGTGCTCTCACGCGGTCTTGATGGCTGTCTTTCGCTTTACCACCTTGATGAATGGCAGAAGTTCAGCGAGAAGCTGGCAGCTCTCCCCAATTCACAGACAAAGAACATCAAACGCTTCCTTTTTACCTTTGCAACAGAGGTAACTCCCGATGCTCACGGACGTATAACAATCCCACAGGGACTTCGCGAATATGCGATGCTCTCAAAGGAAGCGGCATTCCTCGGTGTCGGTGATCATGCCGAGATCTGGGATGCAGAGCGTTGGAACAATATGAAGAGTGGCGATGACGCTGCAATGATCGAGGAGCAGATGAAGGAGCTTGGACTGTAAAATGGATAACATGGCACCTGTATTTTCGCATTACTCGGTGCTGCTTGATGAATCGGTGGACGGGCTTTCGATAAAGCCTGACGGTATTTACGTTGACTGTACGCTCGGCGGCGGCGGTCATTCGGAGGCGATTGCTTCACGCCTTGGTAAGGGCGGACGTCTCATTTCCATCGACCAGGATACAGCGGCGATCAGAGCTTCTAAAATAAGACTCCGGCAATATGCCGACCGGATTGAATTTGTACGCGATAACTTCCGCAATGTTGGGGATGTTCTTGCAAGGCTCGGCATCGATAAAATAGACGGCGCGATAATTGACCTTGGCGTTTCGTCTTATCAGCTTGACACTCCGGAACGTGGATTTTCATACATGCACGATGCACCGCTCGATATGCGTATGGATCCCGATGCCGCGCTTGATGCACGCGAGGTGGTCAACACCTATTCGGAGGAACAGCTCAAAAAGATAATATTCGAATACAGCGAGGAGCGGTTTGCGGGACGTATCGCGGCGAAAATTTGCGATGTTCGCGAGAGAAAGAGCATTGAAACGACCTATGAGCTCGTTGATATAATCAAATCCGCAATACCTGCAAAGGCTCGTGAGGACGGTCCTCATCCTGCAAAGCGTACATTTCAGGCGATTCGCATAGAGGTTAATTCGGAACTGTCTATAATTGAACCGACTCTTGATGCGCTCATATATTCACTCGGCGTTGGCGGCAGACTTTCGGTTATAACCTTCCATTCGCTTGAGGACCGCATAGTAAAGCAAACCTTTGCAAAGGCATCACGCGGATGTACCTGCCCGAGCAATTTCCCGGTCTGCGTCTGCGGAAATAAACCGAAAATTAAAACCGTCACTCATAAGCCGATCTTACCGTCGGAGCGTGAGCTTGACGAAAATCCGCGCTCAAGAAGTGCGAAATTAAGAGTTGCAGAAAAGCTCTGATGTAAAAATATTTTACGGAGGTACGGCAAATGACCGAAGCGGCATTCAAAAAGAAAAAGAATACTAAAGCGTCAAGTGGTGAACGTATCTCCACACATCCCTCGTATACGGAATATTCATGGGATTCGCTTGTTGCCGGCAAACAGGGTACACAGTCGACTGCGGCGGCTTCAACGACCGCACAGACTCGCCGTTCCACACCGGCACAGTCAAATGCGGCAGTGCGTCGTCCTTTAGCGGTATCACAGCCTGTGATGGGTCGCGGTGCTGTTGGTAAGACCGTCTCCGGTGCAAAAACGAAAGAGCAGGAGCAGTCAGAGGTTCGTACCACGGCTGCGGCAAATGTTAAAGAAACTGCGGCTGTTAAGAAGAAGGTCAAGTCGGTTGTTAATATTCATACAATTACTGCCGAAAAGAAATATGCATTCCCGATGTCGCTTGTTATCGTTGCGCTTGCTTTCACGGTGCTTATCATGTCAATCGTTACAACCCTTGTGCAGGTCAGCGAGATAACAACCGAAAATTCCGCATTGCAAAGACAGTATAATTCGCTTGTTTCCGAGGAAAATGAGCTTCGCTTGCGTCTTGAAACACGTGACGATCTCCGTGTTGTTGAGGCAATGGCAAAGGACGAGCTCGGAATGGTTAAAAAGGATCAGGTTGAGCGTTATTATTTAACGGTACATAAAGAAGACAGAATTGAAATCGTTGAAGAAGCTCCCGAGGAGAAGAACAGCATTGTTGATAACATTATGAGCTTCGGAGGCTCGCTTGTTGAACGTATAAGAAATGCGTTTGGCTTCTAAAGCACGTATTAATTCCGGTTTGTATAAATATAATTACCATAAGAACAAGCTTCGGAGAGTAGGCACGGGTGTTAAGCGCTTACTCTCCGAAATTTCCCGTATTTACAGTAGTTTTTGGAGGTAAAAATGCCGCTTTTTTCACATCGGAATCAAATGTCAATCCGCATGATCGCATTTGTTCTGTTTGTTATTTTATGCTGGGTTCTGTTAATTTTCAGACTTTTTAATCTCCAGGTGGTTGAGAACGATAAATATCAGGAGATAGTTCTCGATCAGCTTACCCGTGAAGTGCCGACAACGCCTGAGCGAGGTAAAATTTTCGACACAAATATGAATCTTCTCGCAACGAATACGACCGTTTACCGTGTCTTTATTTCTCCCAAGGCGATATACGATTTTGAGGAGGAAAGCGAGGAATACGGCTCGGGTGCGGCGGCTGCCAAGATTGCAAACAAGCTCGTTGAGGTGCTTGGCGTTGATTATGAGACGGTTATTGAAAAATCGAAAAAGCTGAACCGTCAGGATGAAACCATAAAGAAAAATGTTGATCCCGAAACAGCGGAGATACTTCGTGCATTTATAAACGAAAACGACTTTACGGGACTTCTTAACCTTGCGGCGGAATCGAAGCGTTACTATTGCTACGGCGACCTTGCCAGCCATCTTATCGGCTTTACAAATGCGGACGGCGACGGTGTTTATGGCGTTGAGGCGACTTATAACACCTATCTTAAGGGAACTGCAGGCAAGTACATAACCGCAAAGGACGCGCTCCAGAAGGATATGCCGTTCAAATATGAAAGCTACGTAGGCGCGGAAAATGGTGCGAATATTGTTACGACCATCGATATGCGTTTGCAGTATGAGCTTGAAAATCAGGTTCTTGCCGCGTATGAATCTGCACAGGCAGGCAACCGTGTCTGCGGTATTGTTATGGATGTTAACACCGGCGGCATACTTGCGGCATCGGTTTATCCGAATTATGACTGTAACGATCCATATACACTTGATGAGGCACATCTTAAAGAGCTTGCTGAATCGGGACTTACAGAGGGCAGCGACGAATACAATGCGCTTCGTACAGAGCTTATTTATGAGATGTGGAACAATAAAATCGTCAACGAGCCTTATGAGCCGGGTTCAACCTTTAAAATCATAACCTCGGCTATTGCGCTTGAAGAGGGTGTTGTTACTCCTGAGGATTCCTTTACCTGTCGCGGCTCATATGTGCCCAAGGGCTACCATCTGCCCATTTCATGTCACCGTACATGGGGACACGGAACGGTTACATTTGCACGGGGACTTCAGCAGTCATGCAACCCGCTTATGATGAACACCATCGAAAAGATTGGCAGAGATACATTCTATAAGTATTTCGAAGCGCTCGGATATACAGGCAAAACCGGCGTTGATCTGACCGGTGAAGCAAGCAGCATTTCTCTTGGCAAGGAATCTATGAATGTTGTCGAGCTTGCGGTATATTCGTTTGGTCAGACCTTTAAGGTTACCCCCTTACAGCAGCTCACCGCAATTTGTACCGTTGCAAACGGCGGTTATCTTGTAACGCCTCATGTACTTAAGGAAATGGTTGACGACGACGGAAATGTTATCGAAACCTACGAAACCAACGAAAAGGTGCAGATCTTCTCCGAGGAAACCTGCAAAACCGTAACAAGCATCCTTGCAGAGGGTGTTGCAACGGACGGCGGCGCGAAAAATGCGTACACCAAGGGCTACAGCGTTGCCGCAAAAACCGGTACATCTCAGAAGCAGGATAAGTGGCAATACTACGACATAGAAGGAAATGTTGTATCCTTTGAGGGCGAATGGGTTACCTCAGACCGTCCTTTCCGTGTCGGTTCAACAGTTGCATATGCTCCTGCGGACGACCCTCAGATTGCGGTTATAATCATTGTTGACGAGCCGAACTCCGGCGGTTCTTTCGGAAGTATAGTTGCTGCTCCTTATATCTCAAATTTCCTCTCTGTTGCAATGCCGTATCTCGGTTATGAGCCGCAGTATACGGAGGAGGAGCTTGC
>JAZNFB010000421.1:0-8546 GCA_045588895.1 Candidatus Flemingiibacterium sp. | reverse complement strand
TTTGACCGTCAGATCACCGTTAACTACCCTGATATGAAGGGACGTGAGGAGATCCTCGCCGTTCACGCAAAGGGTAAGCCTTTTGAAGCGGATGTTGATCTGTCTTCTCTTGCGAAAACAACGGTTGGATTCACCGGTGCGGATCTTGAAAATCTTCTTAACGAGGCGGCACTTTTAGCGGCACGTAAGAACAAGAGTCTCATAGGTATGGAGGAGCTTGAGGAAGCAACCATTAAGGTTATCGTCGGTCCTAACAAGAAATCTAAGGTCATTCACAAGGATGACAAGCGAATCACCGCATATCACGAGGCAGGTCATGCAATTGTTATGAAGCTGCTTCAGCCGAATACGTCGGTGCATCAGATTTCAATAATCCCTGCAGGACGTGCTGCCGGTTACACTCTGCCGCTTCCGATTGAGGACAGAGCGCATATGTCAAAGAGTGATATGGAGCATGAGATTGCTTCACTTCTCGGCGGTCGCGTTGCGGAGAAGCTGATAATCGGCGATATCTGCACGGGTGCTTCAAACGATATCCAGCGTGCAACAAATATCGCTCGCAACATGGTTACCAAGTACGGTATGAGCGATACACTCGGCCCGATAGTTTACGGCTCGGAGCACGGCAGCGATGAAGTGTTCCTTGGCAGAGACTTCAATACCTCGCGTAACTATTCCGAGGATACGGCAACGCTTATCGATAATGAAATCAAGAGTATCGTTAACACCGCATATAACACAGCGATGAAGATACTTTCCGAAAATATAAACAAGCTCCATTTCGTTTCCGAGTTCCTTCAGAAGAATGAGGTTATGGATGCAGATCAGTTTAATGCTGCAATGGAGGGTGAACCCACCGTGGAGGAGCTTGAGGAAATGGCTGCCGAGAAGAAGAGAAAGAGCGCAAAGGAAAACAGCGAAAAGGCAAAGGCTGACGAGGATGCACGTATCATCCGCGAGGCTGAACAGGCTGCAAGAGCTGCGCAGAATAACCGTGACAACAATGATTTTCCCCCGCGTATGAAGCAATAAGTATGTATATCGGCGAGGCGGAAATTAACGTCTTGCCGATTTTTTATGAAAATAATTTTGAGAAAGGATATTAACTATGAACAGCGAAATCAAAACAGCCCGTGCGAGTGCCGTTTGCTCGACTCTCGGCGGTGAGCTTATCTCCTATAAGCTCGACGGTAAGGAATATGTTTGGGAGGGTATTCCCGAATATTGGGCAAGCCACACTCCCGTTCTTTTCCCGACTGTCGGCTCGACCATTGACAGCAGTGTAAAATTTGAGGGAGTTGCATATCCGCTGGCAAAGCACGGTTTTGCAAGAAAGAGAGAGTTTGTCCTCATTGACAGCACTGCTGACACTCTGACATATGAGCTTCGTGACGATGAGGAAACCAAGAAGCTTTACCCTTACAGCTTCAGCCTCAAGGTTACACACAAGATTACCGACGAGGGATTCTCAACCGAATTTAAGGTCACAAATACAGACACTAAACCGATCTGGTTCTGCATCGGCGGTCATCCCGGCTTCCGCTGTCCGATGAATGACGGCGAAAAATTCTCCGATTACAAGCTTGTATTCGAAAAGGTTGAGAACGAGGATGTTATTTACACAACAAATTACGGCGGAGGTTACATTGATGCATCCCTTCCCGTTGTTGACAAGTTAAAGAACACAAACGAGTGGGAGCTTAACCACGACGATTACGACGTTGACGTTCTTCTCACAAAGAAGCTTCAGAGCCGCAAGGTTAAGCTTGTACATAAGGTTACCGGAAAGGGTATTGAGTTCGATTTTAACGGCTTTGACGCTCTCGGCGTATGGACTCCCCCAAAGAAGCAGGCACCGTTTGTTTGCCTTGAGCCTTGGAACGGTCTGCCGGCACATCTTGATGAAACCGGTAATTTTGAGGATAAGCCTTATGCAATCAATCTCCCCGTCGGCGGCGAGTATTCGGTTGGATACAAGGTTAAGGTTATAGACTAATAAAAAATCGGAGCAGTTTTTTCGTTGACTGCTCCGAATATTTTTTGGGGAATCGGTATCTTTATTTACCCGATAACAAAATCACATTTTTTCTTAATCTCAAACGCTTCAAAATAGCACTTCTCCATCGGTATCCATTCATTTATAAAACGGGACAGCATATATTCGCCGTCACGGTTGCGGATTCGTTTTATCTGCTCATCGGGCGATATATCAAAAAAGAGCGAGATATCGTAATATTTACCAAAGTCCGGATGAAGCGAATATGAGCCCTCACAGATGATAAACTTGCACGCATTGATACGGCGAGGAGTGTCGGTGTATGACATTCTCGAACATTCAAATTTGCGGTACGAAAATCCGGCTGTATCATTTAGGTGGTATACTACCTCGTCAAGGAAACGCTCACTGTGTATGTTTCCGCCCGGTGCGGCGAGTCTTTCCGGTGTACGAAGCTCCGGAGGGAGAAAAAAGTCGTCCATGTGTATGATCTCACCGCCGAGAATGTCACTTATCAAGTCTGCGGCGGTGGTTTTTCCGGATGCGCAGTGACCGTCTAATGTTACAATAACACGCTCGTTTGTTCTCATGCGCACGGCTATTGCTTTTATCGCGTCAAGCAATGGAACAAAGCGGCTGTCGATGACTCGGTATGCCGGCTTATATGCTGTGCGGTACTCCTCGCTGTGACTCACCGGCGGATAAAGTGCTGTGCTGTATGCATCGAGGTATTCATCAAGTGCTTTTTGAGTGAAGTTAAAGTAACCATCGCAGCAGAGCTTTCTTAACTGTGTGAGTCGTTCTGCGAAGATGGATTTTGTTGTCTCATCTGCCGTACTGTAGCCGTGTGAATAGTTTTTTGCAGAAGCAGTGAATATTTTTGCGATGATTTCAAGCTCGGTGTCGTTTAATACTGAATCAAGATAAATCCGCGATACTTCGCCGAGTGATTCTATTTGCAAAGGGATATCGCTGTGTCCGACTGACAAGTATTCTGCACGGAGAAAATCGAGCACGGATGTTTCATTTTTTATAAGATGACCGCCGCCAAAGGTTGCCTGATAGATGAGCTTCACCGCATCTGTCGGCTGCATCAGGGGATATTTTTTTGCGTGTTCCTTAAGTGTTGTTACCATGTTATTGCTCTGAAAGAACCTTCGCGCGCCTGAGTGCCATTACGATCAGCGGAATAAGGATGATGTGAAGGATAATGCCGGGGAATGTTTTTATTACTGTGTCGGCAAAGAAAACGGAAAGAACAAAATCGTTTTTTTGCGCAATGCTCATTAAAAACTTTACGATACATGAAACGATTCTTCCGATAATCATCGAACTGACAAGCGATACATATATGTAAGGAATACGTTTCGGAAGCAGTCGATAGAAAACACCTGCAGAAACGCCGTAAGCAGCGAGCTCAAATGCCATAGGCAGAGCGATGATCATAGAATATGGAGTGTGAAAAATGAGATGCCCCAAAAGAGGCGCTATAAATCCGACAATAAGTCCCCATATAGGACCGCAGATGAAGCCGCAGAGCAGGGCAGGAATGTGCATGGGAGAAATAATTTGATTGATATCAGGAATCCCTCCAAGCAGGGAAGGAAGAACAACGGCAAGAGCAAGACACATCGCCGCAAAAACAAGATTACGATAAGTTTTTTTCATTTTGACCTCCAAAAAAACAAGGCATCTGACGGTAACACTTCCTGTGTCATCGCCGATACCTTCGTGGTATTATTTTAATTAATATTATTGTAGTGCTTATGCTGTCATGACGGCTTCATGCCATCGATGACTACAGTATACCACATAACTTTGGTGTTGTCAAGCAAATTTGACGTATGCTTTGGCAAATAAATGTCAGTCTTCAACCATTATCATTGCTTCGACATTGGTTGAACCGTCACTGCGGACTGTGCGGAAATAATACTGTCCCTCCGAATGGCGCATATACACCTTGAGTGTTTCGCCGAGTCTCGCTTCGCCCGCAAAGCTGATGGCGATATTCAGTATTCGCTGATTCACAATATCGGGAATGAAATCGCAGAGCATATCGGGATAGTTTGTATTGTTCATATGCTGATTGAGATCGAGGTCGCTATATACAATCGAGCGTTCACCGACAAGCGCAAGCGATAGATCACGCGGAATGTGTACACGCTTTGGTGCATCAAGCTCAAGCGGTTCATCAACATCAAAGCCGAGTGTAACATCCTCAACCCGGTAAATCTTACGCGCCGAAATACCGATAAGTCCCCAAACGGCTGCTGCTTCGGCAATAAGCTCGCCATCACGGTGTATCTGATAACAGCGGTTGAAGGTGACGCCGCGGCTCTCACAAGCCCATGAGCTTACCGATATGTTATCATATGCATAGAGATCGGTGTAAATGCTCATGTTTATGCGGCTTAAGATAAACGCACGGTCATCACGTATCAGCTCCTCTGTTGTCGGGCCGAGGCTTCTAAGCTGAAGATTTGCCGTTTCCTGCATATACCTTAGTATCAGTGATGGGCGTACCTTGCCTGATGAGTCACAATCGTGTGAGTTAATGCGATAGTTCTCTGTCCATTTCATTATCCGGGGCAGACTCCTTTGTTAATAGTAAAAATATCGGTGCCGGGAATGAAAACCGCGACACCGATGCTATTTTTTATATTAGAGAGTATTCGCGGAGCCGAGAACATTATTGATCTTATGGGAGACCATCTTCTTAACCTCAGCACGTGCAACGGTGAGATAAGTTCTGGGGTCGAATACCTCGGGCTGTTCCTTAAGAACACGTCTGATACCTGCAGTCATTGCAAGACGGATATCGGAGTCGATATTGATCTTGCAGACAGCGAGGGTTGCAGCCTTGCGAAGCTGTTCTTCGGGAATACCTACAGCGTCCGGAAGCTTGCCGCCGATTTCGTTGATCTCCTGAACATATTCCTGCGGAACAGAGGAAGCACCGTGGAGAACGATCGGGAAGCCGGGGATACGCTTTGCAATTTCTTCAAGAATATCGAAACGAAGCGGAGGCGGAACAAGGATGCCCTTTTCGTTTCTGGTGCACTGCTTGGGAGTGAACTTATATGCGCCGTGAGAAGTACCGATGGAGATAGCGAGGGAGTCAACGCCGGTGCGGCTTACGAACTCTTCAACCTCCTCGGGACGGGTGTATGATGACTTTTCGGCAACAACGTCATCCTCAACGCCGGCTAAAACACCAAGCTCACCCTCAACAACAACTCCGCGCTCGTGTGCATACTCAACAACCTTCTTGGTTACAGCGATGTTATCCTCGAAGGAATGGTGCGAGCCGTCGATCATTACAGAGGTGAAGCCGCCGTCGATACAAGCCTTACAGATTTTGAAATCTGCGCCGTGGTCGGGGTGGAGAGCAAGGTCAACGCCGGAATCCTTGATGGCAGCGTTAGCAAGAGCCATAAGATATTCCTGCTTTGCATACTTTCTCGCGCCTGCGGAAACCTGAAGAATAACGGGAGACTTTGCTTCTCCTGCAGCCTCGGTTATCGCTTGAACGATCTCCATGTTGTTGATGTTGAAAGCACCGATAGCATAGCCGCCCTCGTATGCCTTCTTGAACATTTCTTTGGTTGTTACAAGTGCCATAGTTTTATACGCTCCTATTAAAATAGTTTTTTAAATCTTAACTATAATATTATACTCCATTTTTTTCATTAAATCAAGGGCTTTCGCAAAAATGTTTGTTAAATTTTCTTGTATTGCGAAAAATCCGGTGAGGTTTATTCATATTAACGGTTTCCGGGCGAAAATCGGCGTAACATTTTACATTTCTGAAACAATGATTCCCTTGAAATTATTCGGGCAATATGGTAAAATATCATTAGAGTATTTTAGAATGGTGTCGGCGACTGCGATTGCCGGCGTTTTTCTGTGTCCGTGGGAGGTGTGTTGCTATATTTAAGGAAAAAATTACCGAGTCATTTTCCTCGGTCCTGCCCATAACGGCAATCGTTTTGCTTCTCAGTATTACGGTTGCTCCGCTTGATTCGGGAATTATGGTGCTGTTCATCCTCGGTGCGCTTGCTCTTGTTTTCGGCATGAGCCTTTTTACGCTCGGTGCCGGAATGTCAATGCAGCCGCTCGGTGAGGGTATCGGTGTTGTTATGAGCCGCTCGAAAAAGACTTGGCTCAACCTTATCTGCTGCTTTGTGATGGGTATTCTTATAACGATCGCAGAGCCCGATTTGCAGGTGCTTGCCGAGCAGATTCCCTCTGTTCCGAATATGGTGCTTATTATGTTTGTTGCCGTTGGCGTGGGATTTTTTATCGTGATTTCCATGCTGCGCACAAAGCTCGGCTTCAGGCTGAATTATCTGCTCATTACGTTTTACATAATCGTAATGATACTTGCAATTCTTGCACCGTCTGAATTCATCCCGGCTGCCTTTGATTCGGGCGGAGTTACAACCGGACCTATCACCGTTCCGTTTATTATGGCACTCGGTGCAGGTATGGCAACTGTCGGCGGTTCACATAACAGCGATGAAAGCTTCGGTACTGTTGCATTTGCAAGCGTTGGACCTATCATGTCTGTGATGATACTTTCAATCTTTTATAGGCCCGAAGCGGCGGCAACCACATCAACTATTGCTGACATACATACAACGCAGGATGCCTTCGCTCTGATTGCAAATCAGCTTCCACACTATGCATATGAGATGCTTGTTGCATTTGCACCCATTGTTGGCGTGTTTATCCTCTTTCAGCTTATCTTTCGCCGTTTCCACGGAAATGAGCTTCCCAAGGCGATTATAGGTTTCATTTATACGTACGTCGGACTTGTTCTTTTCTTAACCGGTGCAAATGTTGCTTTCATGCCTGCAGGTCAGTTGATCGGTGAGGTGCTTGCGAAAACCGATTTCCGTTATATTCTCATTCCCGTCGGTATGTTGGTTGGATGGTTCACAGTTGCTGCCGAGCCTGCTGTACACGTTCTCAAAAAGCAGGTTGAAGAAATTTCAAACGGTACTATTTCGCAGAAAACTATCGGTATCGGTCTGTCTGTCGGTGTGTCGTTCTCGGTTGGTATTGCGATGCTTCGTGTGCTGACGGGTATTCCGCTGCTTCCGTTCATGATCGGCGGTTATCTCATTTCACTGGCAATCAGCTTCTTTGTTCCACGTCTCTATACCGGCGTGGCGTTTGACTCGGGCGGAGTTGCGAGCGGTCCTATGACAACGACTTTCTTGCTTCCGTTTGCGATGGGAGCTTGTACGGCGGTTGGCGGAAATCTTATGACGGACGCTTTCGGTATTGTTGCAATGGTTGCGATAACACCTCTTATTACGATTCAGTGTATCGGTCTTATTGCCGAAATGCGCCGTAAAGCAAGACACAAGAAGGCTGTTGCGGATCTTGCGAATATTCCCGACTGTATTGTTTACTTTGATGATGAAAAGGAGGCTGCATAATGGAACGTATAATGCTGCTTCTCACAATCACAAAGCGCGGAGAGGGTGCAAAAATCGTCGAAAGACTGGATTCACATCAGATCAAATGGCACTTCCGCTTGGTCGGACAGGGAACAGCTTCCTCGGAAACGATGGATATTCTCGGTCTCGGCTCACGTGATAAGGATATTGTTATAAGTCTTGCGGCGAAGCGTGCGGCGGAGCAGTTTTCATCCGAAATGGAGAGCGATCCGACACGCCATGGCGGACACGGAATCATGATGATAATGCCGCTAACAGCGATAAATAATCTGATGGCGATAATGGTTACACGTCCGGCACAGTCTATTACCACACAGGAGGATACGGCGATGAAAAACGAATACAAACACAGCCTGGTGCTTGCCACAGTCAACCGTGGATGCGCCGATGAGGTTATGAAGGCGGCACGAGCTGCAGGGGCAACCGGCGGTACTGTAATCCGAGCGAATCTCGCGGACAATGAGGCGGCTGAACTTCTCGGTAAAACACTTGAGGAGGAGCGCGAGGTTGTTGCCATTCTTGTTCCCGACACGATACGCGACCGTGTTATGGAGGATCTCAACCGTGAGCTTGGTCTTCGCACAGATGCACAGGCGATACTTTGTTGTCTCGGCGTTGACAAGGCAATGAGAATATAAAGATATATAAAAAGACAACCGTAAGATTTAAATGTTTTACGGTTGTTTTGTTTATATTACATTAAGTTAAGAAAACTGAACGGTGACGTAAGTGTGTCCGCCAAGGGTGTTATAGAGGATGCTGTAGCTGAATGCCCAATCTATACTGTCGCTTGCCTCATAAATGGCGGAGGTGATTTCATCTCCGGTTAACTGCCGGTTTGTCACCATGAGCTGTATCTCGGTACGGTTATTATTGGCATATTCGTAAACTGCGGTTTCGGCAAGAGATGAAAGTGAGGTATGTACTCTTTGGTAGTTATGGCGCGGTGAATCACTTCGGATGTTATAATAGTAGTTATGATCGCTCACCTTC
Source organism: Candidatus Flemingiibacterium sp. (assembly GCA_045588895.1). GTDB lineage: Bacteria > Bacillota > Clostridia > Oscillospirales > CAG-272 > Flemingiibacterium. The sequence goes on along the minus strand of JAZNFB010000421.1, from coordinate 89 downwards.
GCAATCGGACGGTATTCCGCCATCGAATTCCATGATATGGAGGAGCAGATATCAAGTCCTGCGTTGAAATGAGGGTACATATTCGGAGA
>JAZNFB010000420.1:0-2191 GCA_045588895.1 Candidatus Flemingiibacterium sp. | reverse complement strand
TGAAGAACTAAAGAAAGCAAAAAGGTTTATTTTCCTTGAATATTTCATCATCCAGGAAGGCATCATGTGGGATTCGATTCTGAAAGTCCTCATCGAAAAAGCCAAGGCAGGCGTTGACATTCGCATCATCTGGGACGGTATGGGCTGCATGAGCACACTCCCGAAAAATTACGATAAAATCCTCGAGGGTCTTGGAATAAAGGTGATGATCTTCAATCCGTTCATCCCGGTTGCAACGGTTATACAAAACAACCGTGATCACCGCAAAATAGTCGTTATAGACGGTCACACAGCCTTCACCGGCGGCATTAACTTAGCCGATGAATATATAAACGCATACGAGCGCTTCGGCTATTGGAAGGATGCTGCAATAATGATTCGCGGAGATGCCGTTAAGAGCTTCACGCTGATGTTTCTCGGAAATTGGTATATGTCTCATCCCATCGATAAGAATATAACCGATTATTTGCACAATCCTGTCATAACAGCACAAAACGCACACGGATATGTTCAGCCGTATGCCGATACTCCGCTTGACGGTGAATGTGTCGGTGAGCTTGTATATTTCAACCTCATCAATAAGGCGAAGGATTACATTTATATCATGACGCCCTATCTCATACCTGATAACGAGCTTCTCTGTGCACTCTGCTTCGCCGCCAAAAGCGGTATCGATGTTCGTATAATAACGCCGCATATCCCCGATAAGTGGTATGTTTTTGCACTGACACGCTCGTTTTACGGTCAGCTCATGGATTCGGGAGTGCGCATTTATGAATATACGCCCGGCTTCGTTCATTCAAAAACCGTAGTCAGTGACGATCATATCGCTGCTATCGGCTCGATAAATTTTGATTACCGCAGTCTTTATCTTCACTTTGAATGTGCCGCGCTTGTTTATGATAATCCTGCTGTTATCGAAATGAAAAACGACTTTCTCGAAACGCTGAAGGTATGCGAGGAGATAACCCCCGAAAGCTATAAAAAAATGCGCGGACGCCAAGGGCTTGTTACGAGTCTCTTAAAGCTTATAGCGCCGTTACTTTAACAAATATTTTTGGAGAAAAAATGGACAAGTATAAAAAACTGCTGTCGAACACAGCCATACTCGGCATAGGCACATTCGGCTCAAAGCTGCTTGTGTTTCTCTTACTGCCGCTCTATACAGCCTGCCTTTCAACGGCCGAATACAGCACCGCAGACATTATAACGCAGAGCGCCAATCTGCTAATGCCCCTCCTTTCACTCGGAATATGCGATGCGGTTTTCCGTTTCACGCTTGACCGTGACACTGACCGAAGACGTGTACTTACAACCGGACTTTACGTTACATTCGCAGGCTTCCTTGTTTTCACTCTGCTTTTTCCGCTGCTGAACCGGATTGAATATTTTGACGGCTATATGTGGCTTATAATCCTCTATGCCTTTGTCGCAAACGTACATTCCATTCTTGCGCAGTACGTCAGAGCGTGCGGTATGACAGCCTTTTTTGCGATACAGGGAATATGCTCAACCGCAATAACAATTTCGCTCAATATTCTCTTTCTTTTGGTTCTTAAAATCGGACTTCTCGGATATGTATTAAGTGTAGTCATTGCGGATGCGTTAGTGTCGCTTATCATAATCATTGTAGTGAGACGTGATTTTTCGCTCTCACCGTCACGTATCCACAAAGAGACGGCAAGTCTCATGCTGAAATTCAGTATTCCGCTTATACCGACAACCATTTTCTGGTGGATCACAAACGTCTCCGACCGCTATATGATAAAGGGCTTTATCGGCGACGATATAAACGGTCTTTATGCGGCGGCGTTCAAGATTCCGACAATGCTCATTCTTCTCTCGGGAATCTTCATCGAGGCATGGCAATTTTCCGCCGTTACAGAGCGTGACACCGAATCGCGTGGGGATCACGAAAGCTTTTTCGGAACAGTCTTTGACAGCTTTCAGGGTATGCTATATATCTCTGCGGCAGGACTTATTGCGTTCTCGAAGATATTTGCAAAAATCCTCTTTGCCGAAAGCTATTTTGAAGCATGGCAGTATATGCCGATTCTCATCATCGCAACCGTATTTTCGAGTCTTGTCACCTTTATGGGCAGTGTTTATCTCGTTGATAAAAAGAGCGTCCATTCGTTTGTAACCTCTATGATAGGCGCACTCGTCAACGTCGCTTTTAATCTGCTTTTGA
>JAZNFB010000419.1:0-6657 GCA_045588895.1 Candidatus Flemingiibacterium sp. | reverse complement strand
TTTCCAGAATCAACGGCTTCACCTATGTTGCAACCGACTATGACTTCTATACTGACGAGCTCAAGGTCGTTTACGAGAAGGCATACTCCGATGGCGACAAGGCAAAGGTTAAGTGCTACGGCGCTAACGACGTTCTCGAGGGTGTTGCAATCCTCCGTCACGAGGGTGTTGACGTTTCCATCACCGGTAACTCGACTAACCCGACTCGTTTCCAGCATCCCGTTGCAGGCACTTACAAGAAGTGGGCTATCGAGAACGGCAAGAAGTATTTCTCCGTTGCATCGGGCGGCGGTACAGGCCGTACACTCCATCCCCACAACATGGCAGCAGGTCCTGCTTCCTACGGCTTGACCGACACAATGGGACGTATGCACGGCGACGCACAGTTCGCAGGCTCGTCCTCCGTTCCGGCTCACGTTGAAATGATGGGCCTCATCGGTGCAGGTAACAACCCGATGGTTGGTATGACCGTTGCTTGCGCAGTTGCAGTTCAGGAAGGTATGAATAAGTAAGATCACACAAATAAAAAATTTGGTAAGGTCTTATTTAAAAAACATTTGAATAAAAAAGTTAGACACATCATTTGGTGATTATAACCGATGATGTGTCTAATACTTAGTGTGAAAGGACAAAACAATGAAGAAAATTTTATGTTTATTGTTAGCATCTGCAATATGTGTTTCGTTAGTTGCTTGCGGCGGAAAAGGAAACACAACCGATGATGATACAACAGATGTGAGCAATGATACAACAAATGGTGATACAACTGAAAATATCGATACCACTGATGACTTCGGAATTGGTAAAGTTATAGATAACGAAACCGAAGCACCGGTCTCCACCGGCAAAAAAGTTGATAAAAATATTAATGCGGTTGCAGAGGCACTGGGATTAACCGGCGGCGAAAAGAATTTTTATGATAAAATTGGTGCTATCGACGGTAAGGAGTATAACGGCGGCAATGTAGTATTATACCAATACGATGAAGACAGTGAAAAATATCAGGAAATTTTAAATGGAAACGGTTCATCCAGAATAGCAGCATACAAAGATGGTATAGTGCTGTTATTCCCGGTAGGTTCCAACGCAGGTTACGAGCTTGTAGAAGCTTTTAACGAATTGGTATTTAACGATTAAGTAACACTCACAATGGTTGGCATGACCGCCCGTTGCGCTGTTGAAGTATAAGAAAATCAGACACATTAATATCAGGATAAATACCCATAGTGTGTCTGATGACTTTTAATATTTTGAGGAGATAAAAATGAAAAAGTTTTTTGTTATTACGGTGTTGGCAAGTATGTTGTTGAGTGGATGTGCCGGACAACATCAAACTGATATTTATACTGATGCGAATGATTCAACGGATACTGAAGCTATCTCTGCATCGGATAATGGCGAAACCAAAGACAATGATAAATTGGCAATTACACCTGTTGGTCCAAAAGTGGAATTTGCAGAAAATAAGACAGCTATCAAAGGTGTTACAATCGAACAAATCGGCAATATCACACCTCAAAAAGAATTGCTTTTTTCAAAGGGTGATTTAGTATATGCCTACGGTGATTTTATATGCACGCTTGACGAAAATGATGTGTTTACTATGTGTGACGCTCAAGGAAATGAGATAGAAAATTGTACATTTGTCGGCACGGAAGAGCCATATAAGGGATATGTTATCGCTCGTCAGGAAGGTGAAATGATTCCAAAATCTCAGCTTATGACTGTAAGTGGAGATATTATCATTCCATTTTCTGAAGTGAGTATTAATTTTCTGAATGAAAGATTTTTGGAGATTATTGTACCTGAGTCCATTACAGAAAATCCAGCCGAAGCTGTCTTGAGACTTACGGCTTCGCAACTGTCTTTTACAGTTCAGGAAGGCGATGTGCTTTTCAAAGGATATAAAAGGGTTTTTGATTTAGAAAACGGAAAATATGTTGATAATATTGAACTTTGTTCAAATGATTCCGATATTTATGCATGCGGAGATACGTTGTATGTAAAAGACGACCATGAGTACAACATGATTCTTGATGCAAACGGCAATATAATCGCAGAGGGATTCAAGTATTGTGAAACTGTCGGTGGAATGTATGAAATCACATTCGATTTCGAAACTTATGCCCTGTACGATTCGAATCTGAATAAAACATTTGAATACGATCACACTTTTGGCATTTATGAAATTGAAAACGCTGAAGCATTATTTACATATTTTGATGACGAATTTCGCAGAGGAGTGATCGATGCAAACGGAAACGTGCTGTTCGAACCGAAATTTGAAGGTATAAGTAGTTACAACGACGGTCTGTTTATTGTAACTATTCCCAATGAAAATGAAGAATATGGATATTTATACGGTTTATGTGACTTGAGCGGAGATTTAGTTGTTCCGTGCGAATATGAAATGCTCGTTTATGAAAACGGTTTTTACAAAGCAACAAAACAGAATGATGCCGGATATGCTATATTGGATTCAGTGGGTAATATAGTTGTTGAGTCAAGTGAGTATTTGGACTATTATTCATACAAAGAGTCAAAAGGATTGTTTTACGTTTTAGCGCTGAACTCCGGTGAATATCAAATGGAATTTGAAAGGTCTCCTGAAAAACATATTCATGCTTTCGGTCTTTTAAGCGCTTATGATAAAATAAGCGGTGGATATGCACTTTTTGAATATATAGATGGTACTCAACTCACAGAATACAAATACGAGGACTTTAAGTATCATAATGGATGCATATATGCACTGAATAACGGCGTTTATACAATTTATCAAATCAATTACCAACATTGATAAAGCTTTTTCATGCTGTTCGGTGCAGGCGACAACCCGATGGTTGACATGACCGCCCGTTGCGCTGTTGCGGTCGAAGAAGGTATGAACAAGTAAGATTCGGCTTTACCGATAAAACAAAGGCACACCACATTGATATTGTGTGGTGTGCTTTTTTATTGAGCATATCGAAATTTTTGATAATATCTTGCTTTTATATCTTGAATGTGATATAATAGTATGACTTATGTTTCGAATGAAGGTGAAAAAAGTGGAACAAAAAGAAATATATATCAAATCGTCGATAGACGGTACCTTACAGCCATCTCTGTTTTATAAAGCCGACGGCACAAAACGTCCTCTTCTTGTGGGACTGCATACATGGAGCTTTGATCGCTTCAATTAAATTGATAATATGCTTCCGTATGCCGAAAAGTATGGCTTCAATTTGCTTTTGCCCGAATTTCGCGGAGCTAATCTTAAAACAAATCCCGATTGTATACACGCTTGCGGTTCTGATTATGCAAAGCAGGATATCAGGGATGCGATAGATTATCTCATAAAAAATGAGAACGTCGATGCCGATAATATTTTTCTGCTCGGACTCAGCGGCGGAGGGCATATGGCACTTCTGATGTGCGGCTTTTGTCCCGAATACTTTAAGGCAGTGGGGGCTTATGTCCCGATAACCGATCTTGAAAAATGGACAGAGCAGAACTGCGGATACAAGAATCACGTTCTTGCCTGCTGTGGAGACGATGCCGCTGAATTGAGAAAACGCTCACCCATCAATCATATTGATACAATTTCAAAAGCTAATCTCAAAATCTTTCACGGGAAATTCGACACGGTTGTACCGGTTTCTCAAAACATTGAGCTGTATACCGAAATAATAAACAGATATCCCCAAGCAAGGGTATTTCTCGATATATTCGACGGCGGACATGAAATTGACATGGAGCAAGCGATGTATTGACTTATGTCGCAGTATAATGAGAAGTTACTGAACAGGGTTACGGGCTGAGGCTGACAGGATAACAAAGCTCTGTCTGTTAAGTGAGGCTTCTTTATTTAGTGCTTACGCTGTTGCGGTCGAAGAAGATATGAATAAGTAAGAGAAGCGTGTATGCGAGGGAACTTCAAAAACATCTCCCTCGCTTTTTTAAAATGTTATATCATTTACAGGTGACAAAATGAAAAAATTGATACGCATTCTTTGCCGTCCCATCAAATGTGTCGCCAAAGAGGTGTTTTTCATCCCCTTTATTCCGATTCTGAAAATCAGAACAGGACTCTCCTATAACAACTGCAAAAATATTGTCCACTTTTTTTGGTCTGCCGCATTTTACCGCAAACAGTATTTCCAAGCATTCAAGACCTTTTATCTGCTGTTTTTCAGAGTATCATGGAATTGTTTTTTACCCAATGATTCTTTGTTCGCAAAGAAGAAATACAAACGCAAAAATCCCACTTGGAAAATTGGTCAATGGTATGGGTTGTCACCGAAAGATTTGAACAATGCAGAAATAACAAAGGATTCTTTGGATACAAAATATTTTTCCATCGGTCGTGAAGCAATTTCACATATTCTAAAGAACCACCCTTTTGACACAAAAATTGCCTTGCTCCCGATATTTACCTGTTTTACAGTCATTACACCATTTCTGCAAGATGGTTGGGAAGTTCACTTCTATCGGTTTAACGAGAATCTTACAATTAATACAGGCTTCTTTTTGGATATTTTTTCAAATGTAAATCCTTCTGTATGTGTTTTTCAACCATTGAGTGGCATGGGTTTCCTTGAGTCGGAAAACAGCCTGATCGAGTATGCGCAAAAACACGGATGCATAACCATTGTTGATCAGACTCAAGACATATATAATGACCGAGATAATCCATACGTCGATTATTACTGTGCAAGTATGCGCAAATGGTACCCATTCCCTGACGGAGCACTACTGCATAGTAAAAAATATCCAATTGACGGATGCGAAAACCTCAGTGAAAATACTATCTACAGGACCTCGATGGGACTATGTATGTTTGCAGCGTATTTGCGATCCGTTTACAGCGATCCGTTTTTCGTATACCTATATAATTTTATGTGGACGTTTTCAGTTTCCTATATCGGAGGAACAACAATTACAACACATACGATGTCGGATTATTCACGCAAAATTCTTTCCCTGCAAGACGAACAGCAAAACGTACAAAGAAGAAAAGCAAATTTCCGGTATATCTATGAAGGGCTTCAGAGCCTGAAACACATCAGACCGGCATTTGGTGGGATTGAGCGTCTGATCAGTGCGCCGCTAAGTTTTCCAATCTATACTGAAAATCGGCAAAAATTATCTCAACATTTAGCTCTACATGGAATTACCACACAGTTACTGTGGGAAAAACCGAAATATATCAAAAACCATATACAGGATGATGAGACTACGGAATATATTTATGCTCATATTCTATCCTTGCCCTGTGATCAGCGGTATGATACAAATGATATGGAGCAGATGTTAGAGATCCTGCGTGAATATGACAGGCAAACGCAATAACACAAGATTCACGTTGATAAAATTCCGGTTATGATTTTTCCTTGGCATGATCGGCTCTTACCGATAAATAGAGCACATTACATTACTCTGTGTGGTGTGCTTTTTATATGTCATGGTGTAAAATTTCGAGCATTGTTTGTGCGCCGAGGCGAAAAGCTTTGACGAATAAATCTTTGGCGGAGACACCCTCACGGCTGAGTATAAGCGAAACGCACGTATCATATTTGAGCTGCTTTTCTTCCGGAAGATCGCGAAAGAAGTTTTCTTCGAGCTCTTGTATTTGCTTTGTGAGGTTTTTATATTCGTCGGTTTTGCAGGGGATGCGGTCGAGTGGTGTTACATCTCCGGTGTAAATGTCTTTTAGTATGCTCATGAGAGGATCTCCTTTTATTTATTGTTAAGGATAGCATATTATAATTTTTACTTGAAGGTTAACCCATTAGGACTAACTTTCTTGCGAAAGTGTAAATTATTGTTAGATGCTTCGACTTTTTGCTCATAAAACAGAAAAAATTTCTCCTCTGTCCTACTTGAAATGCACCTCTCTATGTGGTATACTGAACGTATAAACTTTGCATAGAGGAGGAACGTATGATATTCGTATCATAAAGCGTGAGACATGAGAGTTAATGTTGATTTTTCAAATGTGTCCGGCAGGATCAAGGCGATGCACGCTATCGGACAGCCGCCGCTTGAGGGTGTCAGTACACAGCATTTTGTTCACCTCAAGGAAGCCGGAATCCCATATTCCAGACTTCATGATGTCGGCGGTTGGTTTGGCGGCAATATGTGGGTTGACATACCGAATATTTTCCGCGATTTTAATGCCGATCCGACCGATCCCGATAATTATGATTTTACTTTTACCGATATCTTAATAAAGGCTCTTATTGAAAATGGCTGTGAGCCATATTACCGACTCGGCGTTACCATCGAAAACTTCAGCGAAATAAAGTCGTACAGAATTTATCCTCCGGCAGATTTCAAAAAATGGGCGGTGATATGTGAGCACATTATCCGTCACTATAACGAAGGCTGGGCGAATGGATTTGAATACAATATTCAGTATTGGGAAATCTGGAACGAGCCGGACAATGCGCCGTATGAGAATCTGAACCATATGTGGCGAGGCACTCCCCGGCAGTTCTGTGAGCTTTATGACATAACCGCGAAGCATCTGCGTGAATGCTTTGGTAATAGCATAAAAATCGGCGGTTACGGAAGCAGCGGAGTTGGATATGCGCTCAATGATCCGAAAAAATATGGACTCGATGTTCCCACATTTAAGACGGACGGAGATGAATATATGCTACTGCGCGGTCA
>JAZNFB010000418.1:0-3661 GCA_045588895.1 Candidatus Flemingiibacterium sp. | reverse complement strand
CTTGTAAGGACCGATTGCGGAGTTGAACTGTACGCGATAGCCGCGGTTAACCTGAACCTTACCGTTATCGTCAACCCAGCTTACTCTGAACTGGATCTGACGCTCGGGCTCAACCATACGCTCGTAAATGCCTGCCTCAATGAGGTCGGGACGCTTTTCTGCAACGGGCTCGAGAGATTCGAGAACCTCTTCAACGGTCTGATGGAATTCTGTTTCGCCGGGGTTTCTTTTGCAAACGTTCTCATAAACACTTGCAAGATAGCTGTTTTTGAGTGCCATTGATGTATACCTCTTCTTGTAATTAGATTGCGTGCATTTGGGCACGTTGACTTACATTCACTATTATACTACACTTTATTCGATTTTGCAATATCTGTGACGAAAAATTTCATATTTTAGATGTTAATATTTTGAAAATTAAAATTTTACGGTTTTTATTACGGTGTAAAGTGATTTTGCCTGAATATTCACAATATACTTAAATATATGCAAAAGATATTTGGGCGGTGAAGAATTTGCGCATTTTACGGCGATTTTTGATAAACGGAATGATAATGACACTGACGTCTTTATCGCTTCGTTCTCTCGGAGTGGCGTTTAACGCTTTTATTTCGCGTGAGCTCGGTGCTGACGGCATGGGACTTTTTACGCTGATTATGAGCGTTTACGGATTATCGGTTACAGTCGCGGCATCGGGCGTCAATTTGGCGGCGACGAGGATGTGCGCCAAAGCACTTGCAAATGAGGACACCACACAGCTTCAAGGTGCACTGAAGCGTTGCCTTGCCTATGCGATCACCTGCGGTATCATCGCTTGTATGCTGCTTTTCTTCGGTGCGGAGCTTGTTGCCTCCAATTGGCTTGGTGACGGACGGTGTACACGTTCATTAAGACTGCTTGCAGTGAGTCTGCCTTTTATCGCCGCTTCAAATGTGCTGCACGGCTATTTCACTGCTGTACGCAAGGTTTCAAAAAGTGCGGCGACGCAGATATTTGAGCAGATATTCAAGATGGGTGTAACCGTTGCGGCGCTTCTCTACATAGTTCCAGACGGGATTGAGTATTCGTGTATGGCACTTGTCGGCGGCGGCGCACTTGCCGAGATAATGTCGTTTTTGATGGCGTTGATACTGTATCTTGCAGACCGCAGCGGACAAAAATCAGGAAAAGTTGACAAAGGGACGGGCAGGGCACTTACGCGTGAGCTTTTCGGAATTACAGTCCCCATTGCGGCGGCGGCATATGTGCGCTCGGGACTGACTACGCTCGAGCATATACTGATCCCACGCGGACTTCGCAAAAATCCGCTGACAGCAGATAGCGCACTGGCAATTTACGGTGTCCTCTGCGGAATGGTCATGCCGATCATCATGTTTCCGACGGCATTGCTTTATTCTTTCACGGGACTGCTCATACCGGAATTTGCCGAGGAGACAGAGCGAAAAGACAGTGCACGTGTATGCTACATGATATCGCGTTCACTTGGGCTGACACTTATATTTTCAATCGGCTGTGCGGCACTCATGATAATGTTTTCAAATGAGCTTGGAATGTTGATTTACGCAAGTTACGATGCCGGTGAATTTATTCGCATAATGGCGCCGCTGATACCGCTTATGTATCTCGATCACGCAGTTGATGCAATACTAAAGGGACTTGGTGAACAGCTTTATTGTATGAAGGTGAATATTATTGATTCGGCAATGTGTACGCTGCTTGTCTATCTGCTTTGCCCGAGGATCGGTATATATGGTTATATTGTGACAATTTACATTGCGGAGAGCGTTAATGTGACACTCAGCTTTGCAAGGCTTGTGAAGGTCAGCGGATTTTTGATTGGTGTTACCGAGCGTTTCTTGAAGCCGATACTCTCTGCGGTTGGCTCTGCTGCAATACTGCGTTTGTTCGGACTTGCCGAGCTTCCTTGCGAATGGATTTCGTTTGTTGGTGCTTCGGCGCTTTTGATTGCACTTTACGTTCTCTTTCTTATCGGAACGGGAGCTGTAAAGCGTCGGGATATAAAATGGTTACTTTCGGTTGCGCGGCGATGAATGTAAAAATCGTGTATATCCAAATTTTATATTGAAATTTTACATTATATGTATTATAATATACTTGTGAGCTCACCACCTCACACTATATTATCAAAGAAAGGAGTGGTTTTCAAATGATCAATAATAAGGTGATTTTGGTATAACCTCGGATTGAAGATCCTCCAAGGACTGCGATCCGCGAGTTATACAGCTCTCGCGGAGGCTCAATGTTACAATACAGAGTCTCCGTGGAGTCATATCGGTTCTCTTTGCCGATATCCGTGTTTGTTTCACAGTGTATAACTATAAGGAGAGCAAAATGGCGTATAAGAATGCAAGAGATATTTTGCCTTGTGAGCTTATCAGAGAGATACAAAAATACATAGACGGTGACCTTTTGTATATTCCGACAAAGTCAGATAAAACCGAGTGGGGAATACGCAGCGGTGCACGTCAGAAATATGCAGAGCGTAACGATGAGATTCGCGAGCAGTATAAGAACCGCACATCGGTTGAGGAGCTTGCGAAACGGTATTTTCTCTCGATAGACAGCATAAAAAAGATCGTTTACGGCACGCAGCCGTCAGACAACACGAAAAAGGCACAGTAAAGACAAGCGGACGTTTTGTGAAGCGTTCGTTTTTCTTTTTTGGGGGTTGCAGTGAACGTCGTTTTACCGAAGTACATTGTTCTGCTGCTTTGACTAACCAAAGCCTTCTCTGGTGAGAGAGGGTGGCGAGCGAAGCGAGACGGATAAGGTGTAATCGCACATCGCTCTTTCGTTTACTTTATGTTAACAATTCACCGATAAGGTAGCCTTATAGCGTTTTAGCTTGAATTAAGTGTTAATTTTCGGCAAGACACTTGCAATTGGCGTCGATTAATGGTATCATTAATATATGTATATAGTGATGAGAGGACATAATGATGACAAAAAACAGAAAACCTCCGGAGCTTTTGTCGCCGGCAGGTAACTTTGATAAAATGAAAGCGGCGATACTCTACGGTGCCGATGCTGTCTACCTCGCAGGTGACGATTTCGGTATGCGTGCCGCAGCGGATAATTTTACGCTTGACGAGCTTTACGAGGCGGTGAAATATGCACATGAGCGAAATGTGCGTGTGCATCTGACGCTTAACACCATGCCGCATACAGACGAATATCCGAAGCTCACAGAATTTGTTAAAAGCCTTTCGGGCGCAGGAATAGATGCGGTGATTGCCGCCGACCTCGGTGTTATGGCGCTTGTACGTGAATATCTTCCCGAGGCGGAAATACACGTTTCAACCCAGCAAAGTACAGTCAGTGCTCCAACCTGCAGGGAATGGTACAGACTCGGCGCAAAGCGTGTCGTTCTCGCCCGTGAGCTTACTCTTGACGAGATACGTGAGATACGTGCAAACACGCCGCCGGAGCTTGAGCTTGAAGCGTTTATACACGGTTCGATGTGCATTTCCTATAGCGGACGGTGCTTGCTTTCACAGCATTTTGTCGGACGGGATGCAAACCGTGGACGCTGTGCACAGCCCTGCCGCTGGAATATGTCGTATGCTCCCTCAACAATTGCAGGAGAGGGCGTTGCCGCATATGAGATAACGGAGGAAAAACGTCCCGAAAACCGTGTGCC
>JAZNFB010000417.1:0-3384 GCA_045588895.1 Candidatus Flemingiibacterium sp. | reverse complement strand
CTGCAAAAAGGCAACTCCTTATATTTATTATAACTCAAACTATTATAACTCAAACCAGAACGTCGAACCGATGTCAGGCTCACTGTTCACGCCATACCTTGCACCGTGAAGCTCAAGAATACCTTTAACAATCGAAAGTCCAAGTCCCGAACCCATCTGTGCACGGCGGTGAAGCTTATCAACCTTATAGTATCTGTCCCAGATATTATCAAGTGCATCGGGCGGTATTCCCTCTCCGTGATCAGTAACCTCAATACGTACTCTTTTCTTTGTTTCACCGTCTATCACGCGCTGTGTGACGATAACCGTTTTATCTTCACCCGAGTGTGTGATCGCGTTGTTAATGAAATTGTATATGACCTGCAAAATACGTGTGCGGTCTGCCTCAACCATAACTTCACAGTCATAGTCAAAGTCTATTTTCCAGCCGTCCTGCGAAGTCAGCTTCGAGAAACGTCCGATAACCTCGCGCACCGTCGCTGTCAAATCAAACGTCGTAAGCGCAAGCTCCTGCGTTCCTGCCTGAAGCCTCGATATATCAAGCACGTCATTTACAAGCGAGGTCAGTCTGTTCGCCTCATCAATGATTATCTGCACGTTTTCTGGCGTATTTTCTCCCGGCAAGTCACGCATGACCTCGGCGTAGCCCGTTATCATGGTAAGCGGTGTACGAAGATCGTGCGAAATATTGGCGATAAGCTCACGCTGTAATGCCTCAGTTTTGGAAAGCTCTGCGGCGGCATATGTGAGCGTATCCGAAAGCTCGGCGATCTCACGGTAACCGTATGCACGGAAGTCAGCATTGTAATTACCGCCGGCAAGCTGCTTTGCACTGTTGTTGATTCGAATAATCGGTTTTGCAACGCGCTTTGCAAGTAAAAGTGAAAGCAATATGGCAAGTAACGTCATAATAACGGTTATAATGATAAGCTCGGTCTGGAGCGTTCTGACGGCCGATGCAACGGGCGATATCGTCGTATTCAGGATAACAACAATATCCTTTCCGTAGTGCGCCGAATAAACAACCTTTGTATAAATAATGTTCTCAACAGCAGTATCGATACCGCTTTGTATCGGCTGCGGCGGACGGTAAGTACCCGGCGTCGGCTGGATATCGGAGGGCTCGTCTATCTGATAGCGCGAAAGTCTCTCTCCGCCCTCGTCCCTTGCAGTGGTGTAGAGCATATATATATTCCTTGCAGACATTCCGTGAATGATACAGTCGGAAAGCGCCTCCTCTGTTGAAAGTATCTTTCCGCTCTCATCAAAAACGAGAACACATACCTCCATATCCTCGGCAACACTTTTTGAGACTTCTTTGAGTGTCTCATTGTCATCAATATATCTGCAAATTTCCCCTGCACTGTCCTTTATCTCGGTTATTCGAACAGCTTTATATATCTCGCCGAAAAATACGACCTGAAACAGCCATAAAAGCCCGAGCAGCAACAACAAAAACAGCATCAGATAACCGAAGAATTTCCACCTGATACCAAGTCTGCCCGTTTTTGTCGGTTTATTTTGACTCAAATCGGTATCCCACCCCTCGAAGCGTCACAATGAGACGTGCATAGTCACCGAGGCTACGGCGAAGCAGCTTTATATGTGTGTCAAGAGTCCGGTCATCGCCAAAGAAGTCGTAACCCCACACCTCGGTTATAAGCTTTTCACGCGAAAGTGCGATATTTCGGTTCTTTAACATATAGAAAAACAGGTCATACTCCTTCGGAGACATATCAACCCTCTCGCCGTCAACGTATACGATTCTCGCCGTAATGTCTGCGCGAAGCCCCTCGATCTCAACGACATCATGCTGTGCAGTGTCACCCTTAGCCTTTGCCCTTGTACGCCGCATCACCGCCTCAATACGAAGCATCAGCTCCTTCGGAGAAAACGGCTTCACAACGTAATCATCAATACCTAGTTCAAAGCCGTTTATCTTGTCATATTCCTCGCCGCGTGCCGAAAGCATGATAATGGGTGTATCCTTGATTCTGCGTATTTCACGGCAAGCGGAAAAACCGTCAAGCTCGGGCATCATGATGTCCATTATAATTATATCAAAATCCTGCTCGCGGCAAAGTCTCACCGCTTCCATGCCGTCAGCCGCCTCAACCACCTCATGGGAATCAAACTCGGCATATTTGCGAATGAGCTTGCGTATCATTTCCTCATCGTCAACAGTAAGTATTCTGTACATGATAGCAGATCCTTTCGGTGTTATTTCACAGTTATATTATAACACCACCACCCGTCATATTGCAAGACACTTCGCCAAAAGTTCACAAAACAATTACCCGAACCACACGATCCGGGTATGTAGTCATCACATTATTGTTGTTTCAAGCCCAAAACTGACACCAATGGCATCGTTCACCTTTTTCATCACATTTTCATCAAGATGTCCCATTTTTTCTTTAAGCCGCTGTTTATCAATAGTCCTGATCTGCTCAAGCAGTATAACCGAATCCTTGGCAAGACCGAAATGATCCGCAAGGACGTCAATGTGGGTTGGAAGCCGGTTTTTACCAACCTGCGAGGTTATGGCGGCGGCAATAACAGTCGGGCTGTATTTGTTTCCGACGTCGTTCTGTACGATGAGTACCGGGCGAAGTCCCCCTTGTTCCGAGCCGACTACGGGACTCAGATCAGCGTAATAAATATCTCCGCGTTTAACAGTCATGAAAATTCACTCTCCATGCTTTTTTATTTTACGTCATTATTTTTTACCCGGAGCGGGAATTTTAATCATGCGAAAAAAATATTTTAGCAAGGATTATCTCTCCCGTATCATATTATTACAGTCGCTGATCATCTGTGAATCGAAGTGATTTTATTTAACAGCAGCTGGGCATCTTTTCTTAATAAAGCCGAGCATCTTTCTATAATAAAAGCGGCAATTTCCTATAGAAATGTAAAATATTACTTGACAGCAATCACAGCTTAATATATAATGAGTATTGCAAAATCAACAGTCAACTCATATAGTAATAAGGAGAAAAACATGTGCAGAGTAGGTTACTTTAACGGCGAAATCGGCGACTATGATAAAATGACAATTCCGCTTGCTGACAGATCTGTTTTTTACGGAGATGCAATATATGATGCGGTGCTGGTGCTCGACAGAAAACCGTTCACACTCGGGCTTCACCTCGACCGTCTTTACAGAAGCTGTGCCATGACCGAAATACAGTTTGATATGCCTCGCGATGTGCTTATAAGTGAAATCAATAAGCTTCTCGAGGTTTCTGCCATGGGAAGTGTCATGCTCTACATTCAGGTCACCCGCGGTGCCGCTCCGCGAAAGCATGAGTATCCGAAGAACACCAAGCCGAATCTTATCATGTTCACCGCAGGAGTAACCGTTCCGCCAAGGGACAAGCG
>JAZNFB010000416.1:0-11850 GCA_045588895.1 Candidatus Flemingiibacterium sp. | reverse complement strand
GCGAGCTTGAGCATCTTATTTCTTCTCTTGCGAGTCATCATCGCGCCTTTTACTCTTGCCATTTTATATTATCCTCCAAAAATTCTGCTTTGTGTGTGATTATTTGTTGATGAGAGATGCAATGGTGGGTGCCATTGAGGTGCTGAGATAGCCATTCTTTCTGAGCTGTCTCTTTCTCTTTGCGGTCTTGATGCCGAGCTTATGACGGCGATTTGTGTGATTGAGCTTTACCTTTCCGCTCTTTGTGAGAGAGAATCTCTTGGCTGTTGCCTTATGAGTCTTTATTTTTGCCATTTTCGTTTACTCCTTTTGTGTATTCAGTCCGTTTTATGCGCCGGACTTACGCGTGTTTTCAGTGCCGATAGCTTAAATTCACGGCAAAACAATTACTTTGAAGCCTGCTTTACGGGATTAACAATCATGCTCATGAAGCGGCCTTCAAGTGTCGGGCGTTTGTCAACAGAGCCGAGTCCTTCGCAAGCCTGCTCGAATTTTTCAAGCATTTCACGGCCGAGATCCTGGTGGCTCATTTCGCGTCCTCTGAATTTCACAACGACTCTGACCTTGTTGCCATCGCCGAGAAAACGGTGTGCGTGCTTAACCTTGGTTTCGAAATCGTGTGTGTCGATGCGGCAGGAAAGCTGAATTTCCTTAACCTCGACAGTGGTCTGTTTCTTCTTTGCTTCTTTTTCACGTTTGTCGCGCTCGAAACGGTACTTACCGTAATCCATGATACGGCATACCGGCGGCTCGGCATTCGGTGCCATGAGAACGAGGTCGAGGTCCTTTTCATAAGCCATCTCAAGAGCCTTGGATGTTGCAACAACGCCGATCTGTTCGCCGTCATCGCCTATGATACGGACTTCCTTTGCCCTTATTTCTTCATTGATCTGCAGTTCCTTTGTGCTAATTGCGGACACCTCCAAAACTAAAATAAAAAAATCGTGTGGAGAAGAAGCCTCCGCACGACATAAGACACGTATTGCGTCATTTTATCGGGTTTATTAACCGCTGTCATCAATTTGAGGCGGTGAGAACGGAGAGTTCTTCTTTCTTGTACCTTGGTATTATACCATGCTTTCCCCATTTTGTCAAGGGGTTTTTGAAAAAATATTTATTTTCCGATATTTATAATGTGAAGTCCTTTTTTCTTTGCCGCAGAGAAGGTTTTTGCAGCACCGCCGCTTTCATGCGTCGCGAAGCAGAGTGCATATGCGCTATTATCAACCAGCCATTCATTTCTTGCAGGAATAGCGTTTTTAAAATCGTAATTTATAAGTACACTTGGATAGATGACGGAATCGTATATTATCCTGTCACGAACCTTGAATGATTTATAGGGAACAACGAGATAACTTTTTATTCCGGAATGCTTTGCTTTGATTTCATAAAGGATATTAGCGCAGGCGATATCGAACGCTCCCATACCGCCGCAAAGAAAATCGGTCACGCCGTTTTCGATAAATTCGATTATTTTTGAGCGGATAAGTTCTTTATCAAGATCAACGATATGGCTATGCCCTATAAACGTCGCTGTCGTTTCACGCTTCACAATATTTCTCCTTTTTATTGCATTTTATTATATTGTAACACATAATTATGAACAAATCAACACTTTCAAGGATATTGCTCCCTAAAATATTGTATACTGTATCCCCAAGAGAACCTATACTAATAGTGTGTATGTAACGCTAATAGTATAGGTGGTATGATTTATGAATCTCAACTCAATAGGCAAAAACATTCGAAAATACAGAACCGCAAAGAAAATGCCACGTGAAAAGCTTGCGGAAATAGTAGACGTAAGTCTAAATTATTTAGGACAAATTGAGCGTAGTGAAAAGTTACCGTCTTTCGAAACATTTATCAATATCGCCAATGCACTTGAGGTATCGGCTGATATGCTTTTATGTGACGTTGTTAAAGCAAGCTATGCAGTTAAGGATTCCCTTCTGCATGAGAAGATAAGCAAGCTTTCCGATAAGGATCGTGCGCGGATTTATGATGTTATTGATACGCTGATCAAACATTCGATTCAAGTGAAGCCGTAACGCTCATCCAACTCGCGTTGACACCTCATCCGTCTCGCTTCGCACAGATGCTTGCATCTGTTACACCTATCTCCCACTGGAGAAGGCTTTATGTTAGATTGGAGCGCAGGAACGATGTACTTCAGTAAACGAAGCTCACCTGCATGGGCTAACTTTTTCACAGTAAAAGAAACAAGGGAGCACCATAGCCGCCGACGAAGCTGGCGGCGGACAAACGGTTACAGTATCAAAGCGAATTGTGAGCCGTAGGCGAACTGAGCGCGAGTCGGGCACAGCCAAAGGAAAGAGGGAGAGCTCGAGAGGGATGAAAAACATCGCGCAGCGTTGGTTGTCGTCCCTCTCGAATTACGCGAAGTTCGAAGCTACGCGCGTTGATACCTCACCCGTCTCGCTTCGCACAGATGCTTGAATCTGTTACACCTCTCCCCTGAGGGGAAAGCTTTATGTAAGACTCCCACCACCAAACAAAAAAGCCGTCTGCAGATCAAAACAGACAGCTCTTTTTTTATTCACTTTTACGCAAGATTTGCGGAAACCTTATCCATCCACTCGGTGACAGCCTGCTTTTCCTCATCCTTAACTCCGCCGAGGAAAGGCAAACCACCCTTGATGTAAAGAACATCCTCAATCGCATTTGCGCCTGCACCCTTAACCGCATCGATGAGCACCTTTGCTCCATCCTCCGGACCGTCAATGATGAATGCCACATTCGCCGCTCTTGCCTTTGTTAATTCCTTGCAGAAAAGAACGAGCGAATTTGGAGCATCCTTGCCAACTGTTGCAAGAATTACAACGAGTCTTTCCTTGTCACAGGAATACGCCGGGGGAATTTTGTCCATGCAGTTAACCTTTTCGGTTGCATATTTGTTTGTGATCATGTCGGCAATATTAATAAGCTTCTTTTTGCCGGTCAGATAAAGTACACGCATTTTCATAGTAGTAAAGTCTCCGTTTCAGGTAATATTTTATACATACTCTAATATTGTACCATAAAAATCCGTGATTTGAAAGTGTCCAAGGGCAAAAATATATTTTTTGGTTATCTCTACAATTTTGGCACAGCGTTTTTGTGTACCTTTCACAGAAGATAATAACCAAAAGCATTACAGTGTCACATTCCCAAAAAGCGAAAAATATTTTACTTTATCGGCTTTATATGCCAAATACCGTCTGCATATTCGCGTATCGCACGGTCGGCGGCGAAGTAACCCGATTTTGCCGTGTTTATAAGCGACATACGGTTCCATTTTTCTCGCCCCTTAAAGTCACGTATCATACGCTCATGCGTAGTGTAATACGAGTCAAAATCAGCAATACACATATAAGGATCGGCAACTCCCATCGGATACTGCGAATTTATTAAATACCGCTTTATATCCGAGAATGAACGTCCTGCAAAGCCTGAGTCAAGCGCATCCACCGCACTTCTCAGACGCTCGCTTTGACTGTAATACAAGGACGCATTATACCCTCGCTTCCATAATTCGTCAACCTCATCCGTCGTAAGACCGAAAATATACATATTGTCTGCGCCAACCTGCTCGTATATCTCAACATTCGCGCCGTCAAGCGTACCGATAGTCAGCGCACCGTTTGCCATAAGCTTCATGCATCCGGTACCGCTTGCCTCCTTGCCTGCAAGGGATATCTGTTCGCTTATATCCGCCGAGGGAATTAATATCTCGGCAAGGCTGACGTTATAATCCTCCATGAAAATGACACGCAGCTTTTCACGCATCTTTGGGTCAGCTTCAATGTCCGCACCAATACAGGATATCAGCCTAATAATATTCTTCGCCATATAATATCCCGGCGCCGCCTTTGCACCGAAGATAAAGGTCTGCGGCGTTATATCAAGCTCCGGATTCTGCTTTAAGTCAACATAAAGGCTTATTATTCGAAGCACATTGAGCAGCTGACGCTTGTATTCATGCATACGCTTGATGTGAACGTCAAAAACCGAATCGGGATCGAGCTTTATGCCGCACCGTGACTCTGCATATATCGCAAACCTTACCTTGTTTTCTCGCTTTATACTCTCTATCCTATCAAGCACAGAGCTATCGTTTGCAAAAGCCGCAAATTCTGATAACGCTTCCGGCTCTTCCTTGTGCCATTTATCGCCTATACATTCGTCAATGAGTGCTGTGAGCCGAGGATTTGCAAAACAGAGCCATCTTCGGTGAGCGATACCGTTTGTAATATTCGTGAACTTGTGCGGCATGTGCTTATAAAAATCATGGAACACCGTTTTCTTTAAGATATCGGAATGAAGCTTTGAAACGCCATTCACCGTGTGCGAGCCGGCAACTGACAAATTCGCCATACGAACCTGACCGTAACCGAGTATAGACATCCGCGAGATCCTGTCCCAATCGCCGGGATATGCCGCCCACAATTCTCCGCAGAACCGACGGTTTATCTCAGAGACGATTTCATAAATTCTCGGCAGCTTGATTTTAAAAAGATCCTCGCTCCAGGATTCTAACGCCTCCGGCATGACGGTGTGATTTGTATAAGAAACCGTCGACGTAACAAGCCGCCATGCATCCTCCCATGAGAATGAGTACGTGTCAATAAAGATACGCATAAGCTCAGGAATGACGAGAGCAGGATGAGTGTCATTTATATGAATTGCAACCTTTTCCGAAAAACCGGCGAGTGAGCCATATGCCGCAAGATGGTCGGAAATGATACTCTGAAGCGATGCAGAAACGAGAAAATACTGCTGTGACAGACGTAAATATTTGCCCTCCATATGATTATCGGACGGATAGAGCACCTTTGAAATTATCTCGGCATTCGTCCCCTCCTGCATGGCTTTTACATACTGTCCCTGCGAGAAAAGGCTCATATTGAAGCTCTTGGTGTCACACGCCTTGAAAAGCCGCAGGATGTTAACCGCCTTTGAGTCTTTTCCCGATATCATCATATCGTAAGGAAGCGCACGAATCTCGTCACCGCCCTCATGACTTACACGGCATTTGCCATCCTCCCACTTTTCGCTCACGTGTCCGCCAAGACGCACGGTGAATACCTTATCATGCCTCGGCACAAGCCATACGTCGCCGCCGGGCATCCAGTTATCGGGAAGCTCGATCTGTTCGCCGTCAACAATGCGCTGCTTGAAAAGTCCGTATTCGTAAAGTATTGAAAAGCCGGTTGCCGGATAATCAAGCGTCGTCAGCGAATCCATAAAGCAGGCGGCAAGACGTCCGAGACCGCCGTTTCCGAGTCCCGGATCAGGCTCGAGCGAATATATTTCCGAGGGTGAGAAGCCAAACTCTGAAATTACCTCGGTGAAAACATCGGCAATACCGAGATTGCGAAGATTATTTTTAAGCGACGTGCCGATGAGGAACTCCATGCAAAGATAGTACACCTTTTTTCCGCGCTGCTTTTTTGTATCCGATTTAAAGGCACTGCGCTTTTCGGTCAGTATATCCTTCACCGCCAGAACTGCCGCCTTGTATATCTGCTCGCCTGTTGCCTCCTGCGGCGTTGCTCCGAAATAACGTGCAAGCTTTGCCGTGAGTGCCTCTTTTATATGCTCTTTTGTAAAATCATTCATTCATTTGTTCCTTCTTCTCTGAAATTATTATACATTTCAAGATATTCCCTCGCCGAAGCATCCCATGAAAAGTCCATCGCCATCGCGTTTCTCTTTAGCTCATCCCAACGGTCGGCGTCATTATAAAGCTTTACGGCACGCCCTATTGCATCAAGCATATCATGAGCGTTATAGCTTGCAAATGTTACACCGTTTCCCTTTCCCGTTTTGGGGTTATATGGCTTTATCGTGTCAACAAGTCCGCCCGTTTCACGCACTATCGGAACTGTTCCATAACGTGAGGCAATCATCTGCGCAAGTCCGCACGGCTCCGATTTCGACGGCATCAAAAAAATATCCGCTCCGGCATATATACGCTTTGCAAGAGCCTTGTCAAAAGCAAGCCTTACAACGCATTCTCCCGGATACTGTCCTGCAAAATCCGAGAAAAACCACTCAAATTCCGAGTCTCCCGTGCCAAGTAACACAAGCTGTACATTAAGGTGCATAATGTCATGAGCCACGCATTTAACAAGATCAAAGCCCTTATGCGAAACAAGCCGCGACACCATCGCAATAAGCGGCACGTCCTCACGAGCGTCAAGTCCAAGCTCCTTTTGCAGTGCGGCTTTGTTTTGTGCCTTGTCCTCGATGCTTTCGGCAGTGTAACGCTTCACGATATCCTCGTCCGTTTCGGGATTATAGTAATCGGTGTCAATACCGTTGATGATACCTGTGCATTTGTGAGCGTACATACGTATAATGTGATGCAGACCGCTTGCATAGTATTCGTCAAGTATCTCTTTTGCATAAGTTGGACTCACCGTTGTAAGCCGGTCAGCGCAGACTATCGCTCCCTTGGTGAGGTTAATACAGCCGTCATATTCGACTATATATCTGTCCCATGAATCAAGCGCAAAAACGTCACCCAAAATGTCGAAACCGTATATGCCCTGATAACCGATATTGTGAATAGTGTAAATCGCTTTAACATCCGCATATTCCCCGCGGTAAGCATATTGGCGTTTTAAATAGATCACAGAGAGCGCACTCTGCCAATCGTGAGCATGAAGTATATCGGGCATGAAGCCGACAATCGGAAGCATATCCAAAACGGCACGGCAGAAATAAGCGTAACGCTCGCCGTCGTCAAAGCTTCCGTAAAGAGACGGACGGGCGAAGTAATACTCATTATCGATGAAATAATAAGTAACTCCACCCATGCTGCAAGACCACACGCCGCAGTAAAGCCGCCGCCACGAAAGCGAAACGGTAAATTCGGCAAGGAGTGTCATCTTTTCCTTATATTTCTCGATAACGCTTTTATACATCGGCAAAACGACACGCACATCCGCCTTACCCGTCTTGTTAAGTGCCGCCGGAAGTGAGCCGAGAACGTCACCGAGTCCGCCGGTTGCCGCAAAGGGTAACGCCTCCGAGCCGACAAAGAGAATTTTCTTCATATTACACCATCCGTCCTTTCTCGATAAAAAACGGCAGGGATTCATGTCCCGAGAGAGTGCGTCCGTCACGAATAATGGCGTTTTTATCGGAAATGACACAGTTTAAATAAACATTCTCGCCCGTGAACGTCCCCTGAAAGAGAATGGAATTTTTAACGGTCGTGCCCTTGCCGATCTTAACTCCTCTGAAAAGGATCGAATTTTCAACCGCCCCCTCAATGACACAGCCGTCCGCAACGAGTGAATTTGAAACTCTCGCCGTATCGCTGTACTTTGCAGGAACAGAATTTTGAACCTTGGTATAAACGGGACGGTTTTTAATCCCGAAAAGCTTGTCACGGTTTTCGGTGCTTGAAAGAAGCTCCATCGAATGGTAATAATAATCGGCAAGTGAGCCAATCGTTGCAAAATAGCCGTCATATCTGTAAATTCGGTAACGCCGTCTTGCAGCACCTTTAGCCAAAATGTCACGGCTGAAGCTTGTGTAACCGTGAGCAATTGCGTCAAGCACAACACTTTGCAGATATTCCCTGCCGACAACGAGAATGTTAAGGTCAATGTCACGGTATCCGGTAACATTCGTCGGATATGCATTAACGTCTGTGATACGTCCCGTGTCGTCCGAATCGATTATAACACTTCTTGCGCTCACCTCGCGAGTCAAAAGCACACGCTTGACTGCCATCGTTATATCAGCTCCGCTTTCGATGTGATCGTTTATCATGTCATTAAGATCAATATTGCAGATAACGTCACAGTCGGAGAGGACAACATAATCACCGGTGAAGCGTGAGAGCGAATAGTTAACGCTTTTGAGAGCCTCAAGACGGGTGTTGTAAAGTTGATTATGATCGTTTGAAAAGGCGGTCATATAGGGAGAGAGGATCTTTATACCGCCCGAGCGTCTGGCAAGATCCCAGTCCTTTCCCGAGCCGATGTGAGAAAGGAGCGACTGGTAATTATAATGAGTTATGACGTTAATTGACGTTATGCCGGAATTGACCATATTGGAAAGCGCAAAATCGATAAGTCTGTAGCGGCAGGCGTACGGAACGGATGCCATAGTACGGCGGCGCGTCAGCTCGGATATGTTTTTATCGTGAAGATTTGAGAAAATTATACCTTGTACCAACATAATAAAATTCCTTTCCTACACCCTCATATGCTCGTTTATATACGCTTCGTTAACCATTGCACCTGCCGGTATGACCGCCCCATCACCGATGACAAGACCGCCGCCGATAAGGGTTATTCCCCGTCCGCTTCCTCTGTCCTCGCCAACGGTTGCCTTCTCGCCAATCACAGTTTTTCCGTCAACTATCGAATATCGCACTGCGGCATCCGCTTTAACATATGTGTCATTCATAATAATAGAGCCGCAGATGTGTGCTCCCCGTTCAACCGTGACACCGCTGAAAAGTATTGAGTTTTCAACCGTACCCCAAACATTACAGCCCTCGGTTATTATCGAGTTTGTAACCCTTGCGCCCTGACCGATATAGTGTGGCGCACGTGCAAGATTTCTTGAATATATCCTGTGCTCGGTGTCGAAAAGGTCAAAAACGGGAGAATCGCCGAGAAGATCCATGTTGGCTTCCCAAAGGCTTTCAACCGTTCCGACATCCTTCCAGTACCCATCAAAGCTGTAAGCGTACATAGCTTCACCGCCCAAGAGCATCGCAGGGATGATGTTTTTTCCGAAATCTTTGGCAGATGCCGGATTTTTCTCGTCCGCAATGAGATAATCCCGAAGCAATCGGCACTTAAAGATGTATATGCCCATCGAAGCCTTTGTGCTTTTCGGTTTTTCGGGCTTTTCTTCAAATTCGGTTATGCGTCCCAACTCGTCCGTATTCATGATACCGAAGCGGCTCGCTTGCTCTATGGGAACATCGATGACCGCAATGGTCGCACCGGCATTCATCTTCTTGTGGAAATCAAGCATTTTTGAATAGTCCATCTTGTAAATGTGATCTCCCGAAAGAACGAGAACGTAATCGGGATCGTACCTGTCTATAAAGTTAAGATTCTGATATATCGCATTCGCCGTACCGCAGTACCAATCCGCAGAGGTCTTACCCTGATATGGCGGCAGGACCATAACGCCGCCCGTGAGCCTGTCAAGATCCCACGGCTGACCGTTTCCGATATATTCATTGAGCACAAGCGGCTGATACTGTGTCAGCACCCCAACCGTATCGATTCCGGAATTGACACAGTTTGAGAGAGTGAAATCAATGATGCGGTACTTTCCGCCGAATGCCACGGCAGGCTTTGCGGTTTTCTCGGTCAGCGTATAAAGTCTGCTTCCCTGACCGCCGGCAAGCAGCATGGCAACACATTCTTTTTTGTTTTGCATAAGATTCCTCCATGATGTTATATAGTTTTATTTTCATTTCTTAGCCGCACAAACAGGCGGCATCGACGCAAGCATCACCGCCGAAAGCCCGAAGGAGCGTCATTTTTGCACTATGTCTGCCATCACAAGCTGTCCTCTTATTTAATCTTTTTCCTCGTTTTATTTATATTATACCCAACACTTTAGATAAAATTTGTCGAAAGCTGAAGAACAGAAAAAATTTTGTTATCGGATTCACTTGCCAAAAAAAGAAAAAAGCGTTATAATATAAATAACGAAAAAAACGGGAGAAAAAGATGCAGGATAAATATACGGTACTCCGCCATTATTACGGCTACAGCGCATTCCGCGAGGGACAGGAGCCGATAATAGATAATATCACATCGGGACGTGACATACTCGCCGTCATGCCGACCGGTGCAGGAAAATCGATCTGCTATCAGATACCTGCGCTCATGCTTGACGGTATCACACTTGTTATATCGCCGCTCATATCACTGATGAAGGACCAGGTAAGCGCACTGAATCAGAACGGCATCCGTGCCGCTTACTTAAACAGCTCACTGACACCGCGTCAGTACAGAATGGCACTCGATAACATCCGGCTTGGCGTTTATAAAATAATATATGTTGCACCCGAGCGGCTCATGACAGACGGCTTTCTCGAGCTTGTTGCCGACATGAATATCTCTCTTGTCGCGGTTGACGAAGCTCACTGTGTTTCCCAATGGGGACACGATTTCCGCCCGAGCTATACGCATATCGCCGATTTCGTTGCAGGCTTTCATCGCCGTCCCGTTGTCGCGGCGTTCACGGCAACCGCAACAGAGCAGGTGAAGCGTGACATCAGAGAGCTGCTTGACCTTTCCTGTCCCTATGAAATAACAACAGGCTTCGACCGTCCGAACCTCTATTTCGGCGTCAGCGATACCTCTGCAAGACTTGATTACATACGTTCCTATCTCGACGATAATCCCGACAAATCAGGCATCATTTACGCAATGACACGTAAAAACGTCGAGAAAATATATTCAGCACTCTTTGCGGCAGGCTATCCCGTAACATACTATCACGCAGGTCTGTCCGACACCGAGCGTGCACAAAACCAGGATGAATTTATACACGACCGTAAGCCGGTGATCATTGCTACAAACGCATTCGGCATGGGAATCGACAAGCCGGACGTTGAATTTATCATTCACTATAATATGCCGCTTTCGATGGAGGCTTATTATCAGGAAGCAGGCAGAGCAGGACGTGACGGAAGCAGTGCCGACTGTATCCTGCTCTATTCCGCCACAGATATTCACACAGCGAAATTCCTCATCGAAAACGGAACCGACGAGGACAGTGAGCTTGACGAGCGTGAGCTTGAAGCCGCAAAGAAACGCCGCTACGAAAAGCTTGAGGATATGATCTCATACTGCAAAACAACCGAATGTCTGCGAAACCGTATTCTGCGTTATTTCGGTGAGAAGCCCGAAGCGGAAAGATGCGAAAAATGTTCCTCCTGCCGCGGTGAAGCAGAGGTTACGGATGTTACGGATATCGTGCGTGCTGTTCGTATGGCAGTGGATATAACAGGCGAGCGTTACGGCGCTGCTTTCATTTCCGATTTTCTTCACGGAATCGATAACGGCAGAATGGCGGCACTCGGCTTCACAAAAGAGCGCGGTTTCGGTATACTTTCCGATACCTCAACAGTCATAATCCGTGACGTTATATCGCGTATGATCGAATCGGGATTGCTCGTGCGCAGTACGGGAGACTACCCAACCCTTTCGATCGCACCGGCACTTGACCGCTTCCTTGCATCGGGCAAACGGCTGACGCTTAAAATGAAAAAAGCACAGTCACCGAAAAAGGGAGCAAGACGTGCGGGCGACGTACCGCTTCCGAAAAATATCGACCGCGAGCTTTACGAGCGGCTTCGTCAATTCCGTCGTGAAACGGCAGACCGGCGCGGCGTTCCGGCGTATGTAATCTTCACGGATATGACACTGCGTGAGATATGTGCACAGCGCCCGACTAACGTAACCGAGCTTTTCGGCGTGCGCGGAATGGGCGAAGAAAAGGTACAGCGGTACGGCACATCAATAATCAATATTGTAAGAAGTATGGGATAAAGTGTAGCTGTTGTCGTCCCTCTCTAATTACGCGAAGTTCGAAGCACCGCGCTTCGATTCACACTTCATCCACCGCATACGCCGACCCTCATTCTCCCACCGCAGAAAGCCTGTGTGTTAGTCTGAACAGAACGATGTTCAGCGGCAAAACAAATCATCACATACGTACATTTACACACAAACTCACAAATAACAGCTCCGTTTATGGTGCAAATTCTAAATTTTTTGAGAAATTTTCAAAAAACCCTTGATATTTTGAAATTTTTGTGGTATCATATACGGAGAAATGCTGTTTATACAG
>JAZNFB010000415.1:0-10527 GCA_045588895.1 Candidatus Flemingiibacterium sp. | reverse complement strand
CTGATATCCGCCGCCCTGTCACGACTCATTTACCGTCTTCTTGATTTTATTCTGAGACGGATTATTTTTCCTGTTGCGGTATGTATCCGCCGTATAGCTAAAAGGATATACAAAAATACGCTCGGACGTGCCGTTTGTTTTATCGGTATGAGGATGCGTCACATTTACACTGAAAAATCGTCGCGTGAGCTGATTTATTTCGCTTTGCGCAGTTTTATAAAAACGAAAGGATTACGGGATGAAACAGGTACGGATGTCCATACCGGTAAAGCTCGCAATATTTCTCGCGTTCCTGTTTATGATAATAACACTCGTAAGCGTTCAGATCGAGTATAATCAGCTTGAAGAGGAACGTGAAAAAATCGAGGAAAACATTGAAGCGGTTCAGGGAAGCATTGACGAGATCAACAGCAAACTGAATACTCCCTTTGACGAGGAATATATAATTGCGCTCGCCAAAGAAAAGCTTGGATATTGTTTGCCTGATGAAATCATTTTCTATAATGACCTTATAAATTGAAAATTACGGCGAAAGCCTGAATATAAACAATCACTTTGTGAAAAAATATAAATACAAAAAAACAAAGTTACGGAAGAAAAAATGCTTATCACAAATCTTACAATTGAAACAATGTCCGCCGCGGGTTTGTTACGCGGCGGTTGGATTTTAATCGAAAACGGTAAAATTACCGATATCGGCGAAGGAGCATTGCCCGGGTATGACGGTGAGATATTTGACGGCAAAGGTCTCACTGCTTATCCCGGCTTTATTGATGCACATACCCATCTTGGTATTGTTGAGGACTCGCTCGATTTTGAGGGGGATGACTGCAACGAGGACAGCGATCCCATAACGCCGCACGTCCGTGCCATTGACGGAATAAATCCATTTGACCGATGCTTTACAGAGGCACGTCTTGCCGGAATCACCTGTGTTGCCGTTGCTCCGGGAAGTGCAAATCCGATCGGCGGTCAGGTCTGCGTTATCAAAACGGCAGGCAAGAGAATTGACAAAATGGTTATAAAAGCTCCTGCCGCCATAAAATTTGCTCTCGGCGAAAACCCGAAAAACACATATCATTCCAAAAATTCTTCGCCTGTTACACGTATGGCAACCGCCGCACTGATGCGCGAGAATCTTGCCAAGGCGAAGCGTTATTCTGACGATCTTGCACGCTCGGAAAATGACGAGGAGATCGATCCGCCCGAATATGATGTAAAGCTTGAAGCACTTCTGCCGCTTCTTCGTGGAGAGATCAGTGCACATTTTCATGCTCATCGTGCTGATGATATTTTCACTGCGATTCGTATTTCGGAAGAGTTTGGGATTGATCATGTAATAGTGCACGGAACGGAGGGGCATCTGATTGCAGATGAGCTTGTCGGTGTTCC
This sequence comes from Candidatus Flemingiibacterium sp., assembly GCA_045588895.1. Lineage (GTDB taxonomy): Bacteria > Bacillota > Clostridia > Oscillospirales > CAG-272 > Flemingiibacterium. The sequence goes on along the minus strand of JAZNFB010000415.1, from coordinate 9,135 downwards.
AGTAATTGCCGGACCTAATCTCTGTGACCGCTCAAAGCCCGAGCTTCGTGAGCAGACCTTCAAAAATCCTGCGGCACTTTGTAGAGGCGGTGCATTGGTTGCACTTACGACTGATCATCCCGTTTCGCCGCTTAATTTTCTGCCGATCTGTGCGGCTATGGCAAAAAAAGAGGGACTTTCACACACTGCGGCACTCGAGGCAATGACAATAAATCCTGCACGCATCCTCGGCATAGATTCACGTGTCGGCTCGCTTGAAGCAGGAAAGGATGCGGATGTAGTGCTTGTCAGGGGAGATGTTCTTTCAATCGATCACACGGTTGAAGCTGTGTTTATTAATGGGGAGAAAATAAAGTAATGACTAAAAAAATCAAGATAACGATTTTTATTCTTTTAGGCGTGCTTGCTGTTTTGATAATTGCCGCTGCATTTCTCATTTTTGGCGGTGATATTTTTGGCACGCAGTCTCTCAAGGAAGAAAACGAGGCAATTCGCACCGAGGCGCAAAATCTTGAAGCAGAGCGGGCACGTCTCGAAACAGAACTTGCCGAACTTGAAGCAAAGGTTGCCGAGCTTGAAGCAAATCTTTCGGATTCGGGACAGTATTATGCGGACGAAATTGAGGCTCTGAAAACTCAAATTGAGGAAAAAAATACCGCAATTGCCACGCTCGAAGCCGATATTGCCAGATACCAAACGGTTTACGAGATTGACGTTATCTCCCAGGCGCGTCTTATAGATAAGCTTGTTGAGTATATTGAAACACAGTCACCGTATGTATTTGTATCAGCTGCACCAATCGAATCCGATGGTGACACCGCTGCCGAGGATGTGACCGATTCTCCTGCATCTGAGGGCAGATGGGTGCTGATTTCCGAGCTTATCGAGGAGGAAAGAACGGCACGTGCGGCACTCGGTGAAGATGCTGAACCGCTTTTCACGCCCGAGGAGCTTGCGGCAAGCAGTATGACAGAAGCAGAGCTTACAAATATAAAGCTGCGTGAAGCGGTTCTTGCACGTGATGATGTTACATATCCGTTGATAAGCGTTTACTATGAGGATCTTTCAACGGGATACCATTTTGGATTTGCCGAGAATACTGCACATCCAACGGCGAGCGTTATCAAGGCGCCACTTATTTTGTCTGCGCTTATGAAGGTTTCTGCTGATGAGCAGGCGTATTTTGACAAACTTGAGGCAGAGGGAAAATATCCCGAAAGGATTGACACCGACGGTGACGGCACTCCCGACAAGACCGTTACCCAATATTCCGATCCGAAGTATGATCTTTCAGAGGTTGTTGTTTATGACAGCGCAACTATGTATAAGGAAGGCTCCGGAAAGATACGCGAGATGCCAAACGGCACGGAGTTTACATATATAGACTTTATTAAATATGCGCTTGAATACAGCGATAATATTGCATATCAGCAGATCCGTAACCGTTTCGGATACACTGAATATTATGCGCTTGCACGCTCGGTTGGCGCAACGGTTTCGGCAAACAACGCTAACTATATGTCCGCAAAGGATGCAGGAAAGCTTTTCAAGGCGATTTACGAGTTTATTGAGGAGGATGAAACCTACGGTCCTCTTATGCGCGAATCTATGGAAAAGGCAAATCACACCGTTATCATTCCAAGCGGAGCTTCGCCGTACAATACACTCCACAAATACGGATGGGATATAGATTCCTATCATGATGCAGCAATCGTTGAGGCTGGTGACAAACCTTATGTCCTTGCTGTTTTCTCGAATCTCGATATGGGTGGAAACGAGGTTAACGCTTATCTTCGCGAGATCGTTAAGATGATAAACCAGCTTCATAAAGGATTTTATAGTAACTGATGATAAGGGCAGAAAAAATATCAAAGCTCCTCACCGAGCCGATAGCAGTTACGGTTTTTGAAACGCTCGAATCGACAAACCGTACCGCAAGGGAATTTGCTGCAGGGAAGCGTGAACATCTTATAATCGCACGTTCTCAAAGCGGTGGACGCGGACGACTTGGACGCAGCTTCTTTTCTCCGGACGGCGGACTTTATATGTCGCTTTTAATCTATCCTAAATCGGATATATCGGATGTTTCACTCATAACCTCTGCGGCGGCTGTTGCAGTTTGTCGTGCGATTGAAGCTGTTGCAGACGTGAAATGTGAAATAAAATGGGTGAATGATATTTACATTAAAGAAAAAAAGGTCTGCGGTATACTGACCGAGGGACAGATACGCCCTGATGGTACGCTTGATTGTGCCATTCTCGGAATCGGTGTCAATCTTGTTCCACCGACCGGCGGCTTTCCCGATGATATTTCAAGCCGTGCAGGTGCTGTTTTTCGTGAGCTTCCACAAGATATAGACAACATTCTTGCCGCGGCGATTATTAATGAATTTATGAAAATGTACCGATTCGGGCTTGATAAATCGCTTTTTCTCGATGAATACCGTCTGCGCTCCCTTGTTATCGGACGAGAGGTTAATGTGATGCGAATAGTCGGCGGTGAAATGCAGTCTGCCACAGCTCTCAAGGTTGACGATAATTGCAGGCTGGTTGTTCGCTATGAGAACGGTACAGAGGAAGCTCTCGAAAGCGGAGATGTAACAATTCGCGCTCTATAAAAATCACGGCATAGACATTAAGTTGGTGTCCATGCCGCTTTTTTATATTTTTTTAAGCTTTGCGTAGGTTGCCATGAGTTTTTTTGTTCCGACTTTATCGAAGATTATTTCATACATAACGTCTGCGCCCATCTGTTTTGCCGAAATTATTTCACCCTCGCCGAAGTTATAATGACTGACTCGGTCACCGGCCTCAAACTGCTCGCTGACTCCGCTTCGTCCAACGTCACTTGCAAGGTCTGCTTTCCTGAAAAATTCACGGGAAATAATCGGCTTTTTTGATTTTGGCGCCTGTTCGGTTTCCTGCTTCGGAATGTAACCGAGGTCAACCAGCTCCTCGGGAATCTCATCGATGAAGCGTGAGCGCGGATTAAACTGCGTTTTTCCGAAAATCATACGTTCTCTGACGTGTACGCAGTAGAGACGCTCCTTAGCACGTGTTATTGCAACATATGCAAGTCTGCGTTCCTCCTCAAGCTCCTCCGGATCCATTGCCGATTGTATACTCGGGAAAATTCCATCCTCAAATCCCGGAATGAATACAACCGGAAACTCAAGTCCCTTTGCGCTGTGTATCGTCATAAGAACAACAGCATCTGCCGTTTCATCGTAATTATCAACATCGCTGACAAGTGCAACATCCTCAAGGAAGCCCTCGAGGGATGCTTCGGGGTTGTCAGTTTCATAAGCAACTGCGTTGTTGACAAGCTCGCCGATGTTTGCGATACGCTCAAGTCCTTCTTCGCCGAGAGAGAGGAGCATATCATTGTAGCCGGTCCGTGCAGCGGTAAGCTTTATAAGCTCAGAAACACTGACACCCTCGGATGTTGCACGCAGATCACGTATCATCTTAACAAAATCAGCAAGACGAGGTGCACTCTTGACAAGAGCCGTATATTCGGGTGCTGACTCCATAACTTCAAACGGACTGATGCCCTGTGCCGCGGCAATTCCGAAAACAGCATCTATCGTTGTTTCGCCGATCTTGCGCTTCGGTTCATTTATAATACGGCGCAGGCGCACACTGTCATTCGGATTTTTCAGCACGCAAAGATAGGCGATTATATCCTTGATTTCCTTGCGCTCATAGAAGCGTACACCACCGAGCATACGGTAGGGAATACCGCTTTTTGCAAAGAAATTTTCGAGATTGTTTGACTGTGCGTTCATGCGGTAAAGAACAGCAAAATCGCTGTATTTGCGTTTTTCACGCGTAACGCCGTCTAAAATTTTGTTGATAATATATTTTGATTCCTCGTTCTGATTCTGGAGCTTTTTAACCCGGATCTTATCTTCATGGCCTTTGTCACACCAAAGCTCCTTGCCGCGTCTGCCGAAATTATGCTTGATAACCGCATTTGCGGCAGAAAGTATATTCTGCGTTGATCGGTAATTCTGTTCAAGCTTGATGATTCGTGCAGAATCGAATGCCTTATCAAAATCGAGGATGTTTTCAATAGTCGCGCCGCGAAAACGGTAGATCGACTGATCATCGTCGCCAACGACCATGAGATTATGGTAGCGTCCCGTAAGCAAGCGTGTGAGTTCAAGCTGGGCGCGGTTTGTATCCTGATATTCGTCAACGCAGACGTAACGGAAGCGGTTCTGACAGTATTCACGTGCTTCGCTGCATTCACGAAGAAGACGAACCGTCTGCATGATTATGTCATCAAAATCAAGTGCATTTGCGGCTTTGAGCTTTGCTGAATAGCTATAGTATATCTGTGAAATTTTCTGAAGCCGAAAATCAGAGCCTGCCTCAGCATCAAAATCGTCGGGGAAGATGAGGCGGTCCTTGGCACGTGAAATTGTATTCATCGTGGAGCGGACGGGGAAGGTCTTATCGTCGATATCAAGCTCTTTTTGTATTGTTGTTATGAGCTTTTTCTGATCATCGGCGTCGTAAATGGAAAAGTCACGTGCATATCCGATATTTTCGCCAAAGCGGCGCAAAAGCCTGACGCAGATCGAATGAAATGTTCCTGCCCACACCTCTTTTGCCATTTCCTCGTCGCCGAGAACTCTTGCGATACGTTCCTTCATTTCGTTTGCCGCTTTATTTGTGAACGTGATTGAAAGTATCTGCCAGGGCGCACAAGGCTCTACGGCATATGTAGACAAAACGGTCGCAATTTCGTCGGGCGTTAGGTTAATCGCCGATTCGAGCATCTTTACATCATTTTCGGTAAAGCCCTCGGGAAGCTCGTCCGATTCGTAAGCTTTTCCGTATTTTATTATGTGAGCAATACGGTTGACAAGGACTGTTGTTTTTCCGCTTCCTGCTCCCGCAAGAATGAGCAGCGGTCCGTCAATGCTATATACTGCCTCTCTCTGCTTTTCATTAAGTCCGCCGTACATTTTATCAAAAAGTGCCTGCTTTGCGCTGACAAAACGACGGGTTAAATCAATGTTCATAGTGTCCTCCACATCGGTATGACCTGATAATCTGATATTATTTAAACGAGATCTTACAATAAATATTATAACATATTTTTTTCCTTTTTTCAAGCGAGAAGTCAAATTTTCAATAAAATTATCACATAGATGTAGATATGTTCATTATTTTGTGTTACAATGAGTACGGATAAAGCACGTTCACCCGGAAAGGAGATGCCGTATGCGCGATTTTCCCGAAACTATAATCGAGATTTACGATGAGGTTCAGATATATAACGTTCTCGTCGCAACTGAATTTAAGCCGAAAAATGTTGTTTACATTGGAACACGTAAGCTTAAAAGCAAGCGGATAAAAAATAACATCATCTCATGTCTTCGCTCGCTTGGGCTGACGACCAAATGCTTTTTTTATTCAACCGATATGCTCTCGATAGATTCTGTTATTTCTGAGCTTGAAAATATTCTTTCAATTTTCGGCAAGTGTGCAATAGACTTAACCGGCGGAAACGAGGTTGCTTTGGTTGCCGTCGGAATGATCGCAAAGGAACGCGATATACCGCTTTTCCGTTATGACCGTTATGCCGGGATGTACAAAAACATATACAAATGCGAAGCGGCTGCAGATGTTCTTTCAGAGCCGAAATTTAATATAAATGCCGTTCTTGCACTGGCAGGAGGTGCAATGAGGTCACACGGGCACGTATCTTTAAACGGGCTTGACAAGGATACCGGCGACGATATTTTCAAAACATGGACTATTTATAAAAAGCATCACCGTGTATGGCCGCGAACAGTCAGTTATCTTCAGCAGATTTCAAAGGATCTTGAGGGGGACGATCTGCATATTGATGCTTCGGCTGTGTTTTACGGTGCAGACCGTATCAGCGGCGCGGACAAAGCGGTTATGGATGAGCTTTATGGGGCGGGGCTCATACGCAATTACAAAAACAACGGCAAGCGTATCAGCTTTGATTACAAGAATCAACTCATCAGAAGCTGCCTTTGCGATATCGGTGTTTGCCTTGAGCTTTATGTTTACGCCGCGGCGATCAGCGCAGGAGTTTACGACGATGTTCAGATAAGTGTTGTCATCGACTGGGACGGTGACCTGAATGCACGCATCAATACGATCAACGAAATTGATGTTATGTTAACCCGAGGTGCAGTTCCGGTGTTTATTTCCTGTAAATCAGGTTCTGTTAATACGACAACCCTTAATGAGATCAAAACCCTTACAACGCAGTTCGGAGGTGTTCTTGCGCGTCCCGTACTTGTTACAATGGCTAACGTGCGTGAAGCAGACAAGCATCTTCTCCAGCGTGCCGCCGATATGGGCATTGACGTAATCGACAGAAGCGATCTTCTTAACGAGCGACTTTCAAAGCGCCTGTATGCCATCTCAAAGCTTTGATTCTTTAATATTTATGCCGTCCGGTTTTACCTCCGTGCGGCTTTTTTCACACAAAAACAAATCCGGCATATCCTTTATTGAGGGAAAACCTCGCAAAAGGAGGATATATATGGATAATTATTTTGCCGCGGCAAACAGTGCGAATGGGTTTGTCAGTTGGTTTGGCGATATATTCGATCCGCGAAAGCTTGAGCGCGTATACATAATCAAGGGCGGAAGCGGAACAGGGAAAAGCACGCTTATGAAAAGAGCGGCATCGCGCGCAATAAAGAGTGGTGGCGAATGTGAATATTACTACTGTTCATCTGACCCTTCCTCGCTCGACGGAGTTATAATGTCACTTCCTGGAGGTGGCAGAATTGCCATGCTTGACGGTACTGCACCTCACACACACGATCCGAAATTTCCCGGTGCTGCAGAGGAGATCGTTAATCTCGGCGAGTTTTGGGATGATGATAAATTAAAAGCACAGCGAGAGAATATTATTGCGCTCTCTGAAAAAAAATCTCAACTTTTTGCCGATGCTTATTCGAGCTTTTCTTCCGCCGGGACACTCGTTACGGCACAGCTTACGGAATCGGAATGGTATTTGCAAAGGGATAAGCTCAGGGCAGCACTCGAGCGTCTACTCACACGACGTATGCGTGAATGTCACGTAAAGGGTGGGGAATCACGCGTTAGAATCCGTGCACTTTCCGCACTGTCAACGCTTGGCGAATCTTACTTTGACAGCTTCGTGGACTGTGAGGCTGTCTGTCTTGTTTCCGACACAGCAGGTACTGTTTTACATCTTTTCACAGAGCTATTAAGAGTTGCAAGGGAACTCGGGCTTGACTATGACCGTGCACCGCTTCCGCTTCTTCCGCATCTTACAGAGGCAGTACGCTTCCCACAGCTTTCTATGGCTATTGTCAGCAGAACAGACCGAAGTGACGTTAAAGTAATAAACATGGCACGCTTTGTTGACCGTGACACACTCGCAGTGCATGACCGTCTGCATCGAAGAATGATGCGCAAAAACACACGTGAACTCATTGATTTCGGTCTTTCGAGGCTTGCTGATGTTCGTGGTGTTCATAATGAGATTGAAAAGATTTACATTGGTGCAATGGACTTTGAACGCCTTGAAGCACACGGTGAAGCTCTTCTCTCAAAAATGGGTATATAGACAAAAAAGTACCGTTCCCGGCTTTGAAGGAACGGTATTTTATATTTGGTTTAGTTAATATTAAAGTGCACGCTTCATAACATCCATTGCGAGAGTGATATCTGACTCAAAGTCGTTATAATATCTTCCCTCGAGCGAAACAAGTCCCTTATAGCCTATGTTATCGAGCATAGAGAAGAATGCGCGGCAGTCCTCAAGGTCATTTTCTCTCGGAACACTGCGTTCATTGATCGGGCTTGCCAAATGCACGTGAACGATATCGTTCTTATATGTAGCGATCTCCTCAAGCGTGTCGCCGCCGAGAATTGCGTGGAAATAGTCAACAAGAAGCTTGATGTTAGGGTCATTCACAGCGCGGATGATTTCCATTGCCTCCTTGCAGCTGTTGATGAAGTTACATTCGGATGCACGAAGCTCCTCAATGCCGACGATAATATCATATTTCTTTGCATAAGGCGCAACAACGTCGGTGAGAAGTAAAGAGAAACGCTCGGTTGCTTCCTCCTTGCTCATTCCCTCGGGAATCTTTCTGGCAGTGCCGCTTCCGAGGATACCGATCTCCACGCCAAACTTCTTTGCACGTGAGAACACAAGATCGAGATATTCACCAACCTTTGAATAGCTCTCCTTGCCCTCAAGAAGCTTTACTTCTTCGATAAACATACCGTTAGCGGCAGGGCAGGCAATACCGTACTCTTTCATTGCCGCGATAAAATCGTTAATTTCTTCTTCGGTTGCGCCGTACATTGCGCTGAAAGCAGGCTCAGCATAGTCAAAGGCGAGCTTCTTCATAATCGGGAAACGTTCACGTTCGGTTGACATAGGAACACAAGCACTGAATTTCATATCGTTATTCTCCTTTAGGATAAATTTATTTTACAAGGTAAGTATATCATACATAAGCATTTTTTTCAAGTGGTTTATTATTTTTGATTCTTTTTCGTTGACATTTCGATTTTTTGATTCATTTTTGCTATTATCAGTAAATTGACAAAATAACTAATTATTTTCGGAGTCCACCCTTAAAAATGTACTTGACAAAAAGGCAAAAATCGGGTATAATAATCTAAATAGTACTCTTAAAAAATATTTACAGAAAGGATGCCTTTGTTTTCGTTAACCAAGGCAAGGTGATTACTATGGTGAATTGCAATCCCGCCGAAAAATTCCTCAAAGAAGGTCTTACCTTCGACGACGTACTGCTTATTCCTGCAAAGAGTGATGTTACTCCCAATATGGTCTCACTCGAAACTCAGCTCACTAAAAAAATCAAGCTCAATATTCCCATGATGAGCGCGGCGATGGATACGGTTACCGAATCGCGTCTTGCTATTGCCATGGCACGTGAAGGCGGCGTCGGTGTTATCCATAAGAATATGCCGATTGAAAAGCAGGTTGATGAGGTTGAGCGTGTTAAGCGTTCAGAAAACGGCGTTATTGTCAATCCTTTCTATCTTTCTCCCGATAACTATGTTTACGAAGCAGACGAGTTAATGGGCAAATATAAGATATCCGGTGTGCCGATCTGCGACGAAAACAAG
>JAZNFB010000414.1:0-2968 GCA_045588895.1 Candidatus Flemingiibacterium sp. | reverse complement strand
ACGATAACGCCTGCGGGAGCTGCCTGAATCTTTTCGGTCAGATCAGCAACCATTTGCTTTTTTTGGGTTAAAATCTTCTCACTTGCCATTGATTTCACCTCCCGATAAAAATAAAAAAATCCTTTGTTCGAATTCAAGACTCGACAAGGGACTTCACAAATGCAGAATTATATTCTTATATTCATAAAGTTCATCCTCGGCAGGAAGGTTTCCCTTTTACACGGAGCACATATTTGCGCCCTGCAACCTACGGTCTATGGATTCAACTCTGATATTATACCACAACACTTGCAAAATGTCAATAGGTTTTTAAAATATTTTTTAAAATTTTCATTTTTTTGTTTATCGCCGCAAAAGACTTGACTTTATGGGAAGATTATAGTAAAATATGTAATGTTGATTTTATAAGTATAACTTAATCAGGAGTAAGCAATGAAAAAATCAAAAATTGTACTAAAACTGTTTTTGACCATGTTAAAAATAGGACTTTTCACCTTTGGCGGCGGATATGCCATGATCGCACTGCTCGAAAACGAATTTGTTTCAAGAAAAAAATGGCTTGATAAAGAGGAGTTTCTCGATATAATCGCGATTGCCGAATCAACTCCCGGTCCGATTGCCATTAATTCTTCAACTTATATCGGTTATAAGATGGCAGGAGTTCTCGGCTCGGCTTCGGCGACGGTTGCGGTCTGTATTCCCTCGTTTGTTATCATTTACTTGATATCGCTTTTCTTCGATGCTTTCCTTTCGCTGACATATGTTGAATATGCCTTCAGAGGTATTCAGGCTTGTGTTGTTTACCTCATCATTTCCGCAGGCATCAAGATGGGCAAGGGACTCAAAAAGAATGCTTTTAATATTATAGTTTTTTCTGTGACGATCATTTGTATGCTTCTTCTTTCAATATTTGCCGTTAAATTCTCCGCTGTCTTCTATATCCTTATAAGCGGTACTCTCGGACTTCTCGTTTATCTGATCGGAAAGCTTACCAAAAAGGAGGAGACAAAATGAGTATCTTTTTAAAGCTGTTTCTCACCTTCCTTGAAATCGGTACTGTTTCATTCGGCGGCGGTTACGGTATGCTTTCGCTCATCCGTGAAAAGGTTCTTACGCACGGTTGGCTTCTTGAGGAAGAATTACTCAATATGATCGCCGTTTCTGAGTCAACTCCCGGTCCGATTGCCGTCAATATGGCAACCTTTATCGGCTCATCGCAAGGAAGTGAAGCATTTGGTATATGGGGCGGTATTTTCGGTGCATTCTGCGCCACGCTCGGTGTTGTTCTTCCTGCGTTCTGTATCATTTTACTGATTGCGGCAGTGATGCGTAATTTTCTCAAATATGCAGGTGTTCAGGCGTTCCTTGGCGGTATACGTCCCACGGTTGTCGGTCTTATTGTTGCAACGGGACTTACGATGCTTATGAGTACACTGTTTAATTTTTCAACCCTCTCGGGCGGCTTTGATGCTGACATAATCGGAATCTGTATTTTCGCCATTATAGTTGCCATATCGCTTGGTTACAAGAAATTAAAGGGCAAAAAGCCGTCGCCGATTATAATGATACTTATTTCAGCCGGACTTGGTATGCTCTTTTACGGGCTTGATTCGATGCTTTAAAATAAAATTGCCGACAGTTCAATTCTGCCGGCTTTTTGTTTTAATATTACACCCGGCGAATGACACCGCACGCGATTTTTTTGCCGGAATCACCTGCAGGCTGTGACGTGAAATCATCTCTGCCGCTGTGTATCACGACGGTGCGTCCGATTATATCATCCACTCGGAAACGATCTGTTTTGACTGCAAGGTATGCTCCGCCGTTACAAAAAAGAAGCGGTGGAAGATCGCCTGCATGACTTGGATGTGCTGTAAGCTCGGGATTATAGTGACTGCCTGTTTTTGAAAAGCCTTCTCCGGCGCAGCTTGTACCATCGTGGATATGAAGCGCAAAGAAGCCGGTTTCATTGCTTTTCGGCAGATTTGATATGTTCGCTTCGACAAGTACATTTCTGCCGTTTTGGAAAAATTTAACCTCGCCGAAAAGATGCGGCGCTCCACTTCCTCCGCTAATATGTGCTATGGCGCTTGGATAGGTGCGAGAACGATTCATTATATCACCTCGACTACAGTATATGCACTGCGAGGAGAATGAGTGATGATACCTGATTTAACTAAAAATTGACTTCTTTTGGCTAAATGTTAACGTCGGGGCAATAAAACGCTTGACAAAGCTCACAAGCGGATTTATAATGTTTTTGACGGAGAAAAAACGAGGATATTACTTTAAATCATATACATATAACAGGAGGTTCACAATATGAACGAACAGCTTTTTTTAGGTGCTGCAAGTGAGAATATTACTCCGGAAATAGGCGGAGCTCTTTGCGGATATCGCCCGGATATTTTTTCGGTTGCGATACATGATAATCTTTATATCAAAACTCTTGCCTTTATTTACGGTGAAACCAAGGTGCTTATGTTAACTGCCGACCTTGCTTTGATTCCGACACCACTTTGCGACGAGCTTCGCGGTGAGCTTTCGGCACTGCACGGTATTCCGATTGAAAATATTATTATATCTGCAACTCACACTCACACAGGTCCTCAGCTTGTTACATTGGAGGGAATCGGTGTTTTTGATGAGGAGTATTACAACAAAATTTTCCATCCTGCGCTTTTAAAGTGCGTTGACGAGGCGCTTGCCAATGCGGAAGCAGTTACAATGGGATGGGCTGTTGGAAAATCAGATGTTGGCGTAAACCGCAGAAATCTTGATCTTGACAATGTTGTCAACCTTTCCCAGTGTACATGGGGACCATACAATCCCGACATGAAGGTGCTTTCGTTTAAGGGAGAAAACGGAGACATTAAGGCAAATCTCATTTCTTACGGCTGTCACGGTACCTGCGCCGGAGCTGATCCTATCGTAAGCCGTGACTGGTCGGGCGGTATGGTTGGCGCGC
>JAZNFB010000413.1:0-3516 GCA_045588895.1 Candidatus Flemingiibacterium sp. | reverse complement strand
AAGAAGTGCTCTTTTGGCAAATATTCTGTCCGGCGGTACTTCAGTTGCCGATCTCTTACTCTACATGGCAGATAATTCGGTTTCCGCTTCCTCAAATGCTCTTTTCGGCAATAACATTTACGGCTTCTCAACCGAAAACTTCCTGAACAACTTTAATAATTCCCAGTTTGGCGAGGACGGTTATTTCTCGCTCGGAATCTCGGCTGATGATATCGACTCAGCAATCGAATCGATTAATAACTCTGAAGCCTACTCCGAAAAAGCCAACGCTTTCGTAGAAACAGTAAACAGCGCATGGGACGGCATAAAGGACGATGTTTTCGCTCTCATCGAGGACAACGGCACTAACACAACCAAGGATGCAACCTTGAATGTTGGCGGCAAGGACGTTAAAACAACCGACGTAAACTTTACATACACCGGCGATCAAATGGTGGACGTCATCAAGGGTGCGCTCGAGCTTGCCAAGGATAACGAGGCTGTTGAAGAAATTCTTGACGCAACATTTGAATTGATCGAGTCAAATTATTCGGCTGATGAAATATATGAGATGGAAATTCCTTCCGTTGATGAGATGGTTGAGCTTATTAATGATGCTCTCGCCGAGGGACTTGACAACATAGATGATCTCAGAGAGTCAATTGCAGATTACACCTTCTCCTTCACAATGCATATCGGAAAGTCTTCAAAGGAGCTCATCGGCGTGACCGTTAATATCAGCGAAAACGAGAACTCCGCCGTTATCAAGGCTGTTTTCGGCCCGTCCGCAACAGATATCGACGAGATCAGCTTCAGCGTTGATTATAGTGGTTGGGGTGACTCATACGAAATGTGGGCTAAATATATTGTTACGGAAGACACCAAGGATACATACCGTGCAGAGCTCTCCTATAATATCGACGGCGACAAGGCAGATCTCGCAGAAATCAACTGGAACAAGAAGTCCGGCGAGCTTGAAGCAGAGATAACTCTCGAGGATAATACCGTATCGATTAAAGGTAAGCTCCTTAACGAAAAGGATTCCATCACATTTGCAGTAAACTCTGTAACCACACAGGGTATCACCGTTGACGTCGGCGAAATCGCTCTTATCCTCAACACCAAAGATACCATGCCCACAACAAACGGTGCTTATACCGATATCCTTGCAATGGATGAATATGAGATTTATGACCTGCTTAATGAAATTTCCGAAGGCGCGCAGGATATCATAAGCGTACTCGGTATGTATTAAAAATCAAACGCTATGCTTAAACGCGACTTAAAGTTCTTCCTTCATTCGCTTGCACGGGTCTCTTTGCTGCTTGTGCTTTTAGCATTGATCTGCATTGGGGCAGTGATGGGAATGACCGGTGGAGCATCAAGTAAGAGCGACACAATAAAGGTAGCGATAGTTGACAATGAGGATTCGGTCATAAGCCGGATCCTTATTAATACTATAAGCCAAATGGAATATATCCGTTCAATGATATCGATTGAACAGACAGACGAGGAATCGGCAATAGAATCCGTAAAAAGCGGAAAAGCCACCGCCGCGATAATTCTGCCGGAGGATTTCATTAAAGACATTGCATACGGCAGAGAATCAAAGGGTAAGGTCTATCTTTCAAAAACTGTCTCATCACAGAGCAAGCTCATCGAATCGGCGGTCATTTTCGGTGAAAAGCTTATCGTTTCGGGGCAATTCGGAGTCTTCGCCGGCGAGCGTCTGGTAAAGGCAAGCGGCGCAGGTAACGATGCACACGATGACTACCTCCTTAAATCAAACACCGCTTTTATTGCAGAGATTATGTCAGATCCGGAGCGTTACTTAACCGTAGAGGAGCTTTCGTACGAAAACAGCGGACTCAATACCGTTCAATATTTTGTCGTCTGCTGGCTCTGCGCGATGTTATTTCTCTTCTCGCTTTTCTTTATTCAGTTTTTCATGAGAGACTGTACCCGTCCTCTACTCTCAAGGCTTGCATCCTATAAGCTCGGAGCGGCACGGTTTATGTTTTGGAAGCTCGTTATAATGACGCCTTTCCGGTATATAATAATTCTTGCCGTACTCATCCCTCTGCGCGGATATCTCGGCATAAGCATAAATTTTATAACACCGCTCATTGCAGCATTTTTCATAACCCTGCTCTCTGCCTGCCTGACTATGTGCACCGGTGACGGCATAACCTCAAACACACTGGTCACGCTCGGCGGTATGCTGCTCTGTGGAGGCTTGGTCCCGACAAAGCTGCTCCCGATTGGTGTACGTTACATCGGGCGAATGAGTCCGCTCGGATCCGCTAAAGCAATTATCGAGCCGATGTTCGGAGCAAGCCCTGATCCGCTCGGACTATGCTTTGCGCTCGTGTACGCCGTGCTGTCCCTAATACTTATAAAATCACGCATTACAAATATCATTTCGGGCAAATGTGACGCCTGAATATAGCTTTAACGAAGGGAGGCTTTTGTGGTAATGTATAATTACGTCCTGGCAGTCAAACGCACACTGCGCTCGGTTTATTTCCCGATACTAATGATAATTTTCGCATTTTCACTGATTGCCTCCGTTTCGCTCGGTAAAAGCGAGAGTATGCCGGCTTCGGGAGTATGCGATTTTGACGGGAGCATTGCCTCGGAAAATATCGTCAAGTATCTTTTGGAAAACGGCTTCGAGCTTTGTACTGACGAGGGAACACTGCGCGAAAAGGTAGGCTCTGGAGATTATAACTGCGGCGTTATCATACCGAAAGGCTTCAATGAGCAGCTGATGTCGAATAACCTTGAAGAATCAGTGACCTTTATCACTTCGCCATCCTCTTTTATGCGCTCGATCTATTCAAATCACGTGATGGCAGCCATCTTCTCCGAGCACGCACCGATAATAAGCGCAAATTCGATCACGGGCACAAGCATAACCGCAGATGAGGTCATCGCAGAATACCGTAGCATTATGGCAGATGGCGCTACATTCACCTTCGCGGTTGAATACATCGAAAACGGCGGAGAAAGCAGCCCTCCGGATTCCGATGTGCGTTCACGTGCATATTCGCTCGCCGTCTCCTCGCTGCTTATCCTCGTAATGCTGATGTACGGCGTATGCAACCTTATCACAAGAGATATCGCAGCCTGCTCGCACCGTATCGGCATGAAAAATACGGTCATTCACAGTGTCATCCCGAGTATGAGCATACGCATAATCGGTATAATGCTTGCGGCGGCTGTTGCGGCGGCTGTATCATTCCTTTTTAATAAAAATACACTGCTTGCCGAGCTTCTTTTTCCAATATTCCTATATTGTCTCGCAGTTGTTACTCTTGCGCTGTTTGCGGCGGCAATATTACGCAGTGCGGCAAGGATGCAGATATTCACTTTTTTCCTCTTTCTTTTGGGGCTTGTACTCTGCCCGATCTATATCGACGCTGCGCTCCTGCTGCCGTCTGCAAAATATATGCGCTTATTCACTGCCCCGTATTGGCTTTGGATATTCGCGGATGACCCATTCTATGCAATCATACCTGTTATACTACTGCCGAT
>JAZNFB010000412.1:0-4052 GCA_045588895.1 Candidatus Flemingiibacterium sp. | reverse complement strand
GGGAGAAAGGAGCGTATAAACAGGAGTGGCATTTGATACCGAACGAAGCGTGTTATTTGTTTCACCTATTTTCATAACAACGCAGTCGAACTTGTAGATACCCGGCTTTGAAAGCATCATTGCTCCGGAATAACAGTCTTTTGCGGAATCCCATTTCATATTAGGTGCGTCGGGAGCGCCGATGGGACTGTTATTATAAAGATAATAAAGCGAAACACCGGAAAGGTACTTGATCTCCTCTCCTGAATTATCAAAGATCTCAACGTACATATTGGTGGTTTTGGGCTCGCCTTTATATTCATCTTGACGCCACGCGTTATCATCCGTTACTTTAACGGTGATTCCAAGATATAGATCAAACTCATATTGCTTTGTGCTGTCAAGATTAAAGAAATCTCCGTCAAAAATTGCATTTGTCAAAGTGTATTTACCGGACGATGAAAACGTTGCGGTTCCGTTCCATTTGTTCGTTGACGTATCGAATCTTAAAACAGACGTTACATAGGTGCCGTCGTCCTTTGAGAAACGGAGCTGAACGGATTTCGGGCTTCTATCATTTTGGCTCGCAAAAGATAGGCTCGTTTCCACCGTATAGTTATTGGAAGCGGTATAAATAGTGTTGGAGAGAGAGGTTATTCCGTTTATACCAACACTGCTTATGGCAAAGCCGTTTACAACAATAGTGGGATATCCCGCACTGTCGGGAAGGTCATAGTCAATGCCATCAAGCTGAACGATTTGGAGCACGTATATACCCGGGGCATCAAAGGTATAGGTGCCTTCATAAACTCCCTCCGTATCGGTTGCCGAAAGTGTAAACGATTTCTCGCGAGAGCCCTGTGTATCGTTAAGCTTGCGCATAAAGAACGCCTCTATCTTTTTCGGCTGCTCCCCATCCACAATTACTCGCACGTTTACAGAGAAATCGTCATCCTCATCAAAATCAAACTCGATTTTCTGGAAATTATCACCATAGGACTCACTCGAAGTCTTTTTAACGGAAGCGCTCACGGTACGCGTGGCAAGCTCCAAAGCTTCGTCACCCGCAGTAGTCAAGGATACAGAGCTTCCAAACTGCAAATTGATTCGTCCGTCTATCTCGCTTGCTGCCAAAACGTCGTTATTAGTTACGTCCTCGCCATCAAGATATACAATGGCAGTGATAAGCGATGCTTTATTTTGCTCAAGAGGAAGAATCGCAAGCTCTTCACCGTTATAAGTAAGATGCTGGCTGCCGTCGCTGTAAAGAACCATTGGCACAGTGATCTTCGCCACCTGCGAATAGTAATGCTCGGTATCGAGCTTTGCCAATGCAACAATTTTTCCATACGTATTACTCTCCTCGGTGGAATCAAGGAAAGCAATTCTGAGCTTACTGAGCAAGCGCAGCGTATCGTCACGAGAGGCATCGTCGGCATAGAATATGTAGCAGCTTCCTCCGCCTTGAGTTGTGGAATCGACTGAAATAAGGGTATTTTCCTCCCAAACTCGGTTTTCACCCTCATATCCCAAAACCGTAACAATCTCTTCGTTACGAATAACGGGGGCGGTCGCAAAGTCGCCGGTGATAAGAATATTATTTACCGTTCCATCCTCGTTTTCTTCTATTCTGTAGATATATTCGTGAGTAGTTGCATTGCGAAGGTCTGTCTGCTTTGTACCGTCGTGTCCGGATTCTTCGTTCACGTAGTAATATACGGGAATTTCTTCCTCGATGGTAAACTGCTCGCCCGTTGCCTCGTCTATTCCATCGGTCGTGATTTTTATTGTCCAAAGCTCAACGGATTTACCGTCGACGTCTTTGCCAATCTCACGAACGTACGTTGTTTCAGTTATTGTTTGGCCTTCGAGCGTAAGATAGCTTTCCGAAGCATTAGTTCTTACCCAAAAGTCAATAGCCATACCATAGGTATCCTTCGCGTCAATAACGCTGGAGCCGCCGTTCTGCGAAGCAACCTCATCGGTTGCAGTTATATCGATATTGATAAGATAAGGGTCTATTGCGGATGTAGTAATTGTTTTTGCGGTCATTGTAACCGTTAGAATATATTTCGCGGAAACATCCACGTTTTTGGCATTCATTTTACAGCCCGTCAACTGCTCAAAATCTTTAATACATCCCTTTGTAATCTTAGCATCAACATCTTTACCAAGAAGCTTTGTTGCATCACTCTTGCCTATGCTTCCCACTCTGTACGTCGTGCTACCCACGCTTACAGTACAATCAGCAATATTTGCAAGCCTGTTAACGAGTGATTCTATCTCACCCCACGTAACGGTTCCTCCGCTTTTTCTATGCTCATTATAATCATAGAGGCAATCATTATTTTCAGGGTCCGTGCCGTACAAGCATTCATCTATCGTCTTCTTTACAGCAACAAACTCATCAAAACATTCGAGAGTCACCCCTTCTGCGGCGAGAGTTTTATTAACGTACGCCTCATAAAGCTTATCATAACTCTGATAAATGTGCTGCCCGTAAGTATCGGGACCGTACTTGTTATAAACTTGAATATTTGCAAGGGAGAGAATCGCGGATTCAAACTCTGCGGCACACCCGTCAAATTCAATCATCATATTATAAAGATTTTGAATATACTTTGTAACCGCGGTAGTACCGCCGTAACCGTTGAACTTATCGGTCATATAATCTCCAATCAGACCCGCCAAGGAGTTTATGTAATCTGAATTGGTGATCATTGCCTGATATGCTTTATCAACGTCTTGAAGCTTTTCCCTAAATGCAGTCATAAGGTTTTTATACTGATATGAGGCAGTATCCTTAAATGTTTCCTTAACCGTGGAAATAGCGCGAACGCCGTACTGAGGTGTTTCGTAGTATTTGAAATAACCTTCAACACCGTCCTTAGGTTCAACCCAACTTGTAAAACGGTAGTCAGTATTAAGATATTGGCCAACACGTCCATCCGAGGAATAATCGGCACCCTTTAGCGGATTCACAAGTAAATTGCTTGTGTCACCGAGTATCGCAGGTCTTAAAACAAGATTTTCAAGGCCGTAAACCGGGTCCGAAAGGTTTACAAGGTTACCCCAAGTAATATTTGCCCCGGCAATCGTTTGCCCCTCTGCCGCCATTGAATCGCCAACAGCGGAATCGCCCGGTTCGCTGCCCGAGGGACTTGCCAAAGCGATTTCAAGGTTGCCGTTTGCCGATATCGTGGTATAAGCACCCGATACCTCAGGGCTTTTGGAAAGAACCACCCAAGCAAAGGTTGCGGTACAAAACATAGACAATGAAACTGCCAAAATGAAAGCTATGCTTATAACCTTATCCCTCAGTTTCGGTAAAATATTTACATAATGAGCGAGTCTTTTCTGTGTTTCGTTCATTATTTACCTCCATTTCTTTGTTTCACGATTTATTCGTAAATGTGGTACTGTTCTACCATAATGATAAATCGGCTTGTGTCTATCGTTGAATCATTTATCGTAATCATAAAATGAATCAATGAAGGTTTCCCTCCGGTTAACGTATAATAATTTTCCGCATCATTCGTGCAGAACGTGAATGCCCAATACGGTGTATCGGGGTTATTCATAGAAATAGATGTGTATTCACTCAAATAAATATATGATGCATTAATCGGATTGCTGTAGTCCTCTCCATTCGAGCTTACTCTCAGTTGAACGCCCAACGCCATAGCGGAAAAGCCTTGTTCGGTTGTGGCTTCCGTTCCTTCCTCGTCAATGTCCGTCAGAGATTCGGTTGATTGCGCGGATTCCGTTACGCCCGTCCAAATGTCATCGGGAACGAGCAAACGAATTCTAAAGTGCATATCATCGGGGGATATATTATCAATCCGGGCAGGGACTGCAGATGTGTCAACGTTTGAAATATGGAATCTTATTCCCTGCCCGCTTGTAATACCCAATGATTGATAGAACTGTATTTCAGTTAAATCGCTTATTGAAGGCTCCTCCGTGGGAGCTGTTGTTGCCTCCTCTGAGGGAGCTGTTGTCGCATCCTCGGTGGGAGCGGTTGTCACTTCTTCCGCGGGAGCGGTTGTCGCATCCTCGGTGGGAGCGGTTGT
>JAZNFB010000411.1:0-2616 GCA_045588895.1 Candidatus Flemingiibacterium sp. | reverse complement strand
ATGTGTATGGAAATGTGGAACGGCTGGTTTGATGCGTGGGGTGACGACAAGCATCACACAACATCTGCCGAGGATTATGCACAGGTTGTTGACGATATGTTAAAACGCGGCAGTCTTAATATGTATATGTTCATCGGCGGAACGAACTTCGGCTTCACCTCGGGTGCAAACCATTATGAAAAATTTGCTCCCGACGTTACAAGCTATGACTATGACGCTATGCTGACGGAGTGCGGTGACGTAACTGCGAAGTATTACGCCGTGCGTGACGTTATCAAAAAATATGTGGATGAGCCGTTGCCTGAGGTACCTGCCAACCGTGAGAAAAAGGCTTACGGCAAGGTGACACTCACCGAGAGTGCAGGCTTCTTTGACAGCCTCGGCAGACTTTCTGCACCGATTCATTCCGATGTGCCGAAATGTATGGAAATGTACGGCACAGGCTACGGTTACATCGCTTATGAGACCGTGCTCAACAGAAACTATAACGATACAGAGCTGGAGTTTGCGGAAATCGGTGACCGTGCACAGGTATATATCAACAAGGATTTAGGCGGTATTGTTTATGTCAATGACGACGAGCTTAAGCTCAAATTCTCAGCGAAGAAGGGCGACAAGCTCACAATCCTTTGCGAGAATATGGGCAGGGCAAACTTTGGCTCAAAAATGATGCGTAAAAAGGGCATCGCAGGCAGATGTCTGCTTGACGACAGAATCCACTTTAACTGGAACGTCTACCCCTTGCCGATGGATAACCTTGAAAAGCTCGATTTTTCAGAAGAAATTCCTGCCGAAAAGAGCGTTTTCTATAAAGGGAAATTTACAATTGATGAGGCGAAGGTCACATTCTTGAAGACCGACAATTTTAGAAAGGGCTTTGTGACGGTCAACGGTTTTAACATTGGCAGATATTGGGAGGTAGGTCCGCAGAAGACACTCTATATCCCTGCGTCACTCCTTAATGTTGGAGAGAATGAAATCATAGTCTTTGAGTCGGACGGAATCAAGGGAACACCCGAGGTTGAATTCTGCGCAGAACCCGTGTTGGAGTAAGGAGAGGTTTATTTGTACTACGCAATGGTTATGGCGGCGGTTGTAATGTTCGGCCTGCAGTTTTTCTGCAACCAGCAATACGAGCGTGAATGTAAAAGCAGTCTGTCGTCATCAATGATGTTTATTTTCGGCGGTGCGGTAGCAGGACTTGTTGTTCTGCTTGCTGTCAACGGCTTTAAATGGGAGTTTACTCCGTTCACACTGATTATGGCTTCGCTTGCCGCCCTTGACGGTATGGCGTTCAGCTTCTGCAGTATGAAGGCACTCGGTAAAATCAACCTTTCGCTGTATTCGCTTTTTTCAATGCTCGGCGGTATGGTGCTTCCGTTCTGCCTCGGTGTGTTTATCTTTGATGAGGTGTTTACTCTCGGCAAGGCGGTTTGTCTTGTTGCGGTAATTGCCGCACTGTTCCTGAGTGTAGAAAAGGGCACAGCCAAGGGCGGAACGGTTTATTACATAGGTGTATTTGTTTTCAACGGCCTTTCGGGCGTTATTGCAAAGCTCTTCCAGTCAGGTAACTACCCGAAGACGAGCGAGGCGGCATATTCCGTATGGACGGCTGTTGTAACGGCGGTGCTGTCGGGTGCGGTGTTGCTTTTTGCTTACAAAAAATCACCCGTGAAGCTGAATGTAAAAGCGTTTGTAAGCATGGCAGGCAACGGCATACTCAATCGTGTGGCAAATTTTGTTCTGCTGTTGTCGCTTGCATACCTGCCTGCATCGGTGCAGTATCCGATGATAACGGGCGGTGTTATGATTGTTTCGACGTTGCTCAGTTATTTCACTCCGAACAAGCCGAAGGTGCGGGAGTGGATTTCACTTGCACTCTCGTTTGCGGGTATTATGGCTCTCGTGCTTTTGTGAGGTAGAAAGATGGATTTGTACATAATAAGACACGGCGAATCACAGGGTAATGTTGGGCGGGATATTGAGAATCCGCACCTTACCGAATTGGGACAAAAGCAGGCAGAACTGCTCGCACTCCGCTTGCGGAATGTAAAATTTGATGCAATTTTGTCAAGTCCGCTGACCCGTGCCGTGCAGACGGCAACACCCCTTGCCGAGCTTCGCGGTATGCCGATAACTGTTTTTGACGAGCTTTATGAGGTCGGCACATACGGTGACGAAACACTATCCGACGTGCAGAAAAGAGCTGAGCGTGTTGTAAAGAGAATCCGTGCGGAGTACGGGGATAAGGAGAATGTTATCGCATTTGCACACGGAACGTTTAACAATCATTTTATAAAAGCCGCTTGCGGTATCACAAGCGGTGAGGATTTCAATTTCTGCCAGGAAAACACAGGCGTCACAATAGTTCGCTTTATAATTGATAACGGACAGCCACGGACAAAGCTCGAGCTTGCAAATTGCGGTAAGCACTTGGATGGTCTCGAATAAAACTGAACCACCGACAGATTTTCATCCGTCGGTGGTAATTTTATTTATCAAGTATTTTTAATATCTCGGGGAAGGGTTCGAGGCTACGCTTGAGAATTGAGTGCATTTGTGCAATTGCGATGCCGTAGTTTACAATCGGCACGCCTGCATTTTGGGCAAGCTCAA
>JAZNFB010000410.1:0-3836 GCA_045588895.1 Candidatus Flemingiibacterium sp. | reverse complement strand
TGATATGTTTGTTCCGATTGATATCGGTGATGTTGAATCTGTTAAAAAATGCTACAAGACCGTATTTGAAAAGTACGGCAAAATTGACGTTCTTGTTGACTGTGCTGTTTTCGGTGCAGGCTTTGGTATTGAAAGTCAGCTCGAGCATATGGCTGATGAAACATTCATGAAGGGTATCGACGGTACTCTCGGCTCGGCATTCCGCTGTATGCGTGAGGTTGTTCCTTACATGAAGGAAAACGGCGGTTCTATCATTGCATACTGCTCGATGTACGGCATAGTTTCTCCTGATCTTCGTATTTACGGAGACAGCGACCAGAGACAGCCTCCGAACTACGGCGCAGGTAAGGCAGGTGTTCGTCAGCTTACACGTTATGCCGCAGGCGCACTTGCACCTTATGGAATCCGTGTTAACTGTGTTACTCCCGGTCCGTTCCCGAATCCCAAGTCGAAGGCTGATAACGACGGCTTCAACGAGATTCTCGCAAACAAGACCATGCTTGGCAGAACCGGCGTAAACCACGAAATGGCAGGCGCAGTTCTTCTTCTCGCTTCCGATGCATCAAGCTTCATGACCGGTTCAAACATTACTGTTGACGGCGGTTGGACCGCTTGGTAATATCATAGCTTACAGCACCATTCTGACATAAGGGGCGCTTCCTTTTTTGGGGGTGTCCCTTTTTTTTGAAATTGTTGATATTGTTTGGCGAGCATGGTATAATTTATGATATAAAGATGGTACGGAAAATGTATATCAACGCTGAACACGTAACTTGTGGGATTTCTGGTCTTATTCGTTGCTGTGTTGATTTCGTTATAGATATAATTAATCGAGAACCGTTAAAAGGAGATATAAAAATGAAATTAGCAACAACAACTTGTGATTTTGACAAAGTGTTACAATCATATCAAGAAAAAATCGATTGTATTTGTGAGGCCGGATTTAAATATATTGATCTCAGTATGTACGTTATCGAAAAAAATGACGAGCTGCTTATAAGCGAAAACTGGTGCGATAATGCAAAAACAATTTTAGATAACACTTTGAAAAAGGGTGCAAAATTTGTGCAGGCACATTCACCGGGAGGAAATCCACTTTCGGAAAATAAATTTTCTGTTGAGGAACTTATAAGAGCTACAATTCGGTCAATTGATGTGTGCGGTGTTTTAGGGATTCCCAATATAGTTGTTCATGCAGGAATGCTCAAGGGGATAAGTAAAGAAGAGTATTTTGAAAGAAACAGAGCGTTTTTTGAAAAACTTTTCCCTGCAATGGAAAGAAACAATGTGAACGTGTTATGTGAAAATTCAACTATGAAAAATATGGGCGACAAGTATTTTACAAATACAGGTGCAGATATTAAAGAATTTGTTGAGTACGTCAATCATCCTCTTTTTCACGCTTGTTGGGATACCGGTCACGGTAACTGCGAAGGTGCTCAATATAACGAGATAACTGCGATAGGCTCCGATTTATACGCGCTTCATGTTAATGATAACAGAGGTGGGGAAGATGAGCATCTTTTACCGTATTTCGGAACAATGAATTTGGATGAAATTATGAGTGCGCTTATAGACATAGGATATAATGGTTATTTCACATTTGAAGCGTGTTCATCCCTTCGTCCGGCGAAATATTGGCTTGGTAATCGTATGGCTTTTGAGAAAAACAACCGTCTTTCGGAACCGCAGCTTTTTATGCAGAAGCAGCTCGAAAAGCTAATGTATGAAATGGGAGTATATATACTTAGGCAATATGATTGTTTTGAAGAGTAGTTCTGTATTCACAATTATGAAAGAATTGAATTTAGCTGTTAAAGAACATAAGCAACTTGTAATATGTCCGGAGCATAAAGAGGCACATCGCAATTTCCCGGTAGAAGTTGCTTTGTGAATTTACTCCTACAACAAAATGTGCCATTTTTCTTGACATTAGTGACAATATGTGGTATAATAACCGATGAAAATAAATTAAAGAGGTGACTCACAATGACAGGTGAAATTTTAGCATTCATCTTCTATTTTGTCGCAATGATTGCGATAGGCTTTGTCATCATGGCAAAATCAAAGGACGAGGGAGAAAGCGGTTACTTCCTCGGCGGAAGAAAAATGGGGCCGTTTGTAACAGGACTTTCGGCTCAGGCATCCGATATGAGTGGATGGCTTCTCATGGGACTTCCCGGCTCGATTCTCGTTGCCGGCTTCGGCGACATCTGGGTTGCTATAGGTCTTGCAATCGGAAGCTATCTCTCTTGGCTTCTTATCGCAAAACGCCTTCGTGTTTTTTCAGAAAAATCGGGTAACTCAATCACGATTCCACAGTATCTCAACAACCGTTTCTGTGCATCAAATAAGGCACTTCAGGTTATATGCGCTGTAATCTTCTTTTTCTGCTTTACCGTGTATGTTGCATCCGGCTTCAAGGCAGGCGCAACACTTTTTAATACTGTGTTCGGACTCGATATGATTCCGGCAATGATAATTTTCGGACTTATCATCATCCTTTACACATTTACAGGCGGATTCAAAGCGGTTTGCTATACCGACTTCTTCCAGGCTCTTCTGATGCTTGCCGCACTTGTTATTACTCCTATTGCTGTCGTAATGGCAACTGATATGAGCGCCGTTGATACCATCACGGAGGAAGTTCCCAACTACTTCAATTTCCTCTCATCCGGAAAATTTGACGGAACAAGCATCAAGTCTATCATTTCCGGTCTTGCATGGGGTCTCGGTTACTTCGGTATGCCGCACATAATCGTTCGTTTTATGTCTATTAATGACGCAAAGAAAATTAAAACATCTCGCCGTGTCGCAACAGCTTGGGTTGTTATCACCCTCGCGATGGCTGTTGTAATCGGTATCGTCGGACGTATTGCACTCCCCGAACTCGCATCAAACGGTGAGCAAGAGCTTGTATTTATCAAGATGGTACGTAACCTTTTCCCAACCTTTATTTCGGGACTCCTGCTTTCCGCAATTCTCGCTGCTGCAATGAGCACTGCCGATTCTCAGCTTTTAGTTGCTTCTTCCGCATTCACGAGCGATATTTACAAGCCGATATTTAGGAAGAATGCTACTGACAAAGAAGTCCTTTGGGTTGGACGTGCTGTTGTTATTGCGATTGCGATTGTTGCATTTTTCATTGCTATAGCACCCGGTGCCGGCTCCATCATGGATCTTGTATCGAACGCATGGGCAGGATTTGGTGCCGCATTCGGTCCGGTTATAATTCTCTCGCTTTACTGGAAACGTATTACATACCCGGGCGCACTCGTCGGAATCATCGCAGGTGCACTGACAGTTGTTCTTTGGATTGCATTTCTTTCCTCGACGACAGGTATTTATGAGCTGTTCCCCGGCTTTATCGTCGGTTTGCTTGCGACCGTTATCGCTTCACTTCTCTCAAAGAAGCCGAGCGATGAGGTTATCAAGATTTTCGATGATTCAGCTAAAGCTGCAAAAGAATCAAAGTAATTTTATACGAAAAATTAAAAAATGATCTGATCCCCTTAGAGCAGACACTTGAATAACAAAGAGTTTTCAAGACTACTTTAAGGGGATTATTTTAAGTCAGCTTGGTAAAGAGCGCATAAGATACGAGGTATTTTCATTTTATTTTTTCCCAAAAACAAAAAAACGCTTTACTTAAAAGGGAAAATGTGATACAATTAAATTATCAAAGCTGCCCCGGAGGGTGAAATGAACGCAAAAAGTATTGGTAATACCATCGCGAAGCTGCGCAAAAAATGCGGTATGACACAGGCGGCTCTTGCGGAAAAATTAAATATAAGCGATAAAACGGTCAGCAAATGAGAATCGGGACAGGGATATCC
>JAZNFB010000409.1:0-4321 GCA_045588895.1 Candidatus Flemingiibacterium sp. | reverse complement strand
AAGCCATATACGGGATATGCGCTCCTATCTACTGCGGTTACAGTGAAAATATCGCCGGACTTGCTGATCTTAAAAGCACAGTCGACCGTTTCGCTACCGTCATCATTCACGGTGAAATCGTACACGGTAACTTCATTAGGGCTGTAACTCACGGTTGAAGGGAGATTACCCGTGTCGAGTGTTTGCGTGTGTGCGATGACACCGTCCTGCATATCAATTATATGAAGCGTCACCTCATTACCGTGTAAAAAATACATCTGATACCGCTCATCAAACGCCGCCGAATAACAGCGTGTTGCTTTTGATTCGATCGGAACGTGTACGCTCTTTATGTCAAGCTCGCCATCGTTTGAGATAACCGTTACTTCACGCAGCTGCGAAAGCGCGGAATCATCAACCGTGAGACCGGAAAGGCTCTCAAGCGATTCTATAACCGATTTGTCAATGTCACTGTATTCACCGTCCGCTGTTTTTTCGAGCGTATATACGTCAACCTGACCCGGATACGTTTCGAGTATCATTGTGTTCTTTATTCTGATACGGTCACCGTCTGTGAGGTCGTCAAAGCTGATTTCGGCATCCTTCACGTGCATATAGCAGGGTGACGTGCCGTTTATGATTATCATGTGACTGCCGTTATAGCTTAAATATAATCCTTCGATATATTTGTTTTCATCAACGTACATATCGTCGTTTTGCGTGGTGTCATCGGGAAGGTTGGTTCCGTTCGCGCAGGCTGTGAACAGGAGTGATGTGGCAAGCAGTGCTGTGAAAAGTATTTTTTTCATTGATGTTACCTCGTTTTTGCGGATCATTTAATATCCATGACAGAACCGATGAAGAACGGCAGCATGGTTTCGGTGTCAATGAGCATAAAAACAAACGGACGGTCGAGGATGACGGTTTTGTGATCAATTGGCTCCATAGCCATACAATCTTCCATTACAACAACGGTTGCCGCGCCTGCCTTTGTTCCTTTTTCACCGACGGAAATATATGTTTTGTGGAGTACGCTGCTGATAAAAATATTACCTCCCGTTGACGTACCGAGTCCCAAAAAATCTGCATTATATTCATCGAAGGCGTCACTCATGCCCATGCTTGATAAGACTGCGGAAAGCTCCGTGTCAAATTCGAACTCAAACTTCGGGATACCTGCATTGACGGTTACATAAGTGGGATTTGTGAGAGTTTCGCGGAGTATTTCGCCCGAAAGTGAGGCGATATAATCAGAGACGCTTGTTCCCTCATTCGGGAGAAGTGCCGCAAAGGCGTATTTACGGTCACTGTAATATTTCATAAAGCCGGTTGCGTACTCATCCTCAAGGTAAACACCCTCATCGGAATACATCATCTCGACGGTGTGTTCATCGCCGGACTCGGTTGTAAATACGGTATCGTGCACCTGATCCTTTTTATATATCTCTTGCCACTCCGCTTCAAAAGCAAGGGCGTTTACGAGGAACATAACTGCATTCGGTGGGATTTTATCGATAATTTCAGGGATCATTCCGTCGGTCTTTTCTTTAACCCAGTTGTTAATATCTTTTTTTGTTGAAGAATCGAATGGAGCTTTGAAAATATCGGCACTGAAATAGTCGGCGTTAGTTTGCAGAAAGTCCTCGTTCACGGTGAAACGCTCGTCATCGGTGAACCAAATTGAGTTAGCGAGATTCAGCTTGTATTTTTCACTGCTCGGAAGTGAGAAGGCGTAGTCCTTTATACAGGCATTGAGCGTTTCTGTGTCGATGCCGAAAATTTCCTCCATCTGCGAGAGCGTGTCACCTTTGGCTCCGTTTGCGGTCATTGCGAGGGCGTATAAGATGGACAGCGGTGATATAAGTGTATTCGTTTCTTCGCTGAAGCTTTCGGAAAAGAGATTTACTGAAAAATCGGTAAGCTCGCTCGCATAGTCACTGATCTCGGAAGCTGCGACGTTATCATTCGGTGTGATTGTCTCGGAAAGATTTGCGGCGTTGCCTGATGAAGCGCATGAGGTGAATACAAGCGATGATAGAATAAGCAGGGAAGCGATACGTTTCATATATTATTCTCCTTTTGGAATTAAAATACTTTTCTGCCTATTTGACGAACAAAAAACAAAAAAGTTCGGCACTCTGAAAAAAATTCAAAGCACCGATTAATATAATTATTCAACAACGAAGATAAAGGGATAGACATCCTGACCGCCGTCTGAGATGTAAAACTCAATATCAGGATAATTTTCGGCAAGCCATTCTTCAATTTCCGTTACATCGTCAGCACTTGCATCCTTGCCTACAAATGCAGTTACAAGGTAAGTATCCTCGTTTAACATTTTTGAGAGCAGTTGACGTGCTGCCTCAATCATTTCCTTGCAGGAAACCTTCATCTCCTTGCCGACAAAGCCGATGTAATCACCCGACTTAATGTTTACGCCGTCAAGCAGTGCATCACGTATTGCAGGGGAGATATATCCCGTTGAAACCATAGCCATTGCTTCACGGAAGGTTTCTGCAATCTGTTCGGGATCACCCGATTGGAAGTTCATTGCGGAAATTGCCGCATAACCCATGCCGAGGTCCTTGCTTTCGATAACGTGTATTTCACCGTTTTCGTAGAGCTGCGCCGCCTGCTTTGCCGCCATAACGATATTTCCGTTATTCGGGAAAACGAAGATATGTGACGCACCGACCTCCTCAAACGCCTCAAGGAAATCTTTTGCGGAGGGATTCTGCGTCTGACCGCCGTGAACCACATAATCAACGCCAAGCTCCTTAAAGAGCGCTTCAATTCCGTCACCCGATGCGACTGCAACCGTTCCGAACTCCTTGGCTTTACGCGGCTTCTTTGCCTTCTGTTCGTCGGAAAGGCTTGAATGCTGAACGCTCATGTTTTCGATTTTTACGGTCAGAAATTCACCGTACTGACGGCAAAATTCAAGTACACGCTCGGGAGTTTTTGTGTGAACGTGGATTTTGATTATAGTGCCGGTTTTGAAGGCAACTATGGAATCTCCAACCGTACCGAGGAAATCCTTTACGATGTTTTCATCGAATGCTTCAGTGTCACATTTTGAATTTTGGAGCTGAAGCAGAAGCTCGGTGCAGTAACCGTAGGTCATTTCACTGTCAGGACCGAAGGAGGAGAAGTCTATTGTTGCTGTTTTAGGTGTGGGAAGCTCAAAGCTCATTGAGATATCCTCGCCAAGCAGAACCTTTGAGCAGCCTTGAATGATATAATATAATCCTGCGCCGCCGCTATCAACAACGCCTGCCTCTTTAAGCTGTTCAAGCAGCTCGGGCGTGCGCTGAAGGGAAGCGTACATCTCTTTCATGAGATCGGAGAATATTTCTGTGAATGTGCTGTTTTCACTGACGCGAGAAGTTGCGTATTCAACCGATTCGCGTGCGACAGTGAGAATTGTACCCTCTGTGGGCTTCATGACCGATGCATATGCCTGTTTTACGCCGTTTTTAAGCGCTTCGGCAAAGGTTAAACAGTCGGCAGAGGTGCGTCCCTCAAAGCCTTTTGAGATGCCGTCGAAGAACTGTGACAGAATAACGCCGGAGTTGCCTCTTGCACCAAGCAGCATACCCTGAGCAAACTTTCCTGAAACAAACGCAAGGTCATCGTTATCAACCCCTGCAATTGCGGCAGCTCCGCCCTCAATGGTCATGCTCATATTATCGCCGGTGTCGCCGTCGGGAACGGGGAACACATTGAGGTTATTGACCTCCTCGGCATTTGCACGAAGCTGTGCCGCACCGCCTCTGACCATGTTTGCAAACATCTTGCCGTCGATATATTTGTCGGCAGATGCTTCGGTTTTGGCGGCGTTATTCAGCTCGTCCTTGATTTCATTAATCATAAATAAAAACCTGTCGGGAAAATGTTATTTCCGGACTTATCCTCTTTATATTAGATCGATAATCAGTCTTTGCGCTCGTCTCCCCAGAAGAAGAGAGCAACAGTGCCGGGACCGGTGTGGCTTCCGATAGTAGTTCCGATGCTGTTTATACGAACATCGCCGTCAAGCTTCGGGAAGGATGCTTTAACGAGGTCTGCAACAGCCTGTGCGTCCTCAGGGCAGGCGGAATGACAGATATAGCATTTACCGCTGTAATCAAGTCTGTCGTCTGCATACTGCTTCATCATCTCAACGATACGGTTGATAACGCGCTTCTTGGGGCGTATTTTCTCGCGGGGAATAAGCTTTCCGTTAATGTCAACATTAAGCAGAGGACAGATTCCGAGAATACCGCCGATTGCGCCTGCGGTTTTGGAAACGCGTCCGCCCTTGACGTAGAATGTGAGGTCGGAGGAGAAGAACCAATGGTGG
>JAZNFB010000408.1:0-5695 GCA_045588895.1 Candidatus Flemingiibacterium sp. | reverse complement strand
TTTCTTTAGAAAGCATGACCGGGATTCCGGGAATGTTATTTTGTATGATTGCTACATCCATATTAAGCGCACCTTTCAGCTTACAGTGCTTGTCTTGTGGTTTATCCATACAATTTGTCTGCTGACTAATAAAGATTTTTTTAAAAGTCAAAATTGTACAATAAAAAGTCAATGTATGTATTGCGAAAAAACTCTATAATAATGTATTATAATTATAGCACAGCCGTCATTAAATTGCAATAGGCAAAAAGTTGTTTTTTTGTTTAAAGTGTTTGGCTTACAGATAAACGCTCGGAGTTTCATAGTTTAAGAAAGAAAAAGAAAAGAGAAGTTTTCATAGTTTGTTTCATCCAACATATACCAAGATAAGCTGCCTGTGACCGAGCGCACGGGCGGTTTTTCTTTTTGTATGTCATTCTTACTCAACAAATAAAGTCAGCATTGATTTGCCTGCCGAAAACTGCACGAAAACCGAGGATTCGGGAGAATTTGAGTGTATTTGACGATTTTCCTCGGAAAAACTCCGATTAAATCAAGATAAACATAAAAAAACCGCGAAATTTCAAGAATTTTGAAAAAACTATTGACTTTTTATGTTATCTCTGCTACAATAGTTCTATCACCTTTATTGTGGGGTGTGTACTGGCGATTTGTTTTACCATCTCTTTCCGGTCATCCGACGCCGATTTTGTCGGAGCATTGGTTCGGGGTGATTTTTTTTCGCAGTACGCTTTAGTGGGTTACTTTATTTTACTGTCAAAGGAGTAAACGAATCAGAAATGAACAAAAACAAAATTATTGAGCTTAAAAATATCACAATGGAATATGAGGGCGAAAAGGTTTTGCGCGAGATAAACCTTGATATTCACGATAAGGAGTTTGTAACGCTTCTCGGTCCGTCAGGCTGCGGTAAAACAACCACACTGCGTATCGTTGGCGGATTCCTGACTCCGGATTCCGGTGACGTATTTTTCGAGGGCAAGCGTATTAACGATGTTCCTCCGCATAAACGTCCT
Organism: Candidatus Flemingiibacterium sp.; assembly: GCA_045588895.1. Classification (GTDB taxonomy): domain Bacteria; phylum Bacillota; class Clostridia; order Oscillospirales; family CAG-272; genus Flemingiibacterium. Next base: position 4,679 of record JAZNFB010000408.1, on the reverse strand, counting down.
GTCAATACGGTTTTCCAGAAGTATGCGCTTTTTCCGCATCTTAATGTATATGAAAATATAGCGTTCGGTCTGCGCCTTAAAAAGTTGCCTGAAGCAGAGATTCACGAAAAAGTTGAGGGAATGCTGACGATGGTTAACATGAAGGGCTTCGAGAAGAGAAACGTAAACCTTCTCTCAGGCGGTCAGCAGCAGCGTGTTGCAATTGCACGTGCGCTCGTTAATTCTCCAAAGGTGCTGCTCCTTGATGAGCCGCTCGGTGCACTTGACTTAAAGCTTCGCAAGGATATGCAGAACGAGCTTAAAAATATTCAGAAGAAAACGGGTATCACCTTTATTTACGTAACACACGATCAGGAGGAGGCTCTCTCCATGTCCGATACCGTTGTTGTTATGGCAGACGGTGAGATCCAGCAGATCGGTACGCCGACTGATATCTATAACGAGCCGGTTAACGCTTTTGTTGCCGACTTTATCGGCGAGTCGAATATTCTCGACGGTGTTATGCTTGACGATTACCGCGTTAAGTTTTCCCGTGCGGAGTTTGAATGTCTTGACTCGGGCTTTGACAAGGGTGAGCAGGTTGACGTTGTTGTTCGTCCTGAGGACGTTGACGTTGTAAAGCCGGATGAGGGAATGTTAACGGGTGTTGTTTCCTCTGTAACATTCAAGGGCGACTATTATGAAATAATCGTTGACGTTCAGGGATTTAAGTGGATGATCGAGACCTCCGACTATGTTGCCGTTGAAGCAACTATTGGACTTCACATTGAGCCTGAGGCGATTCACGTTATGAAGAAATCCGAATATTCGGGTATATACGGAGACTATTCCTCTTTCAGCGACGAGCTTGACAATCTCGGAAACCCCGAGGAGGATGCGGAATGAGAAAAAACTCTCTGTTTCAAAAGATAGCGGCAGCACCGCATATTCTGTGGGCAATTCTCTTCATCGTTGCTCCCATGATATTCGTGCTCTATTTCGCTTTTACGGATGCAGAGGGGAAATTCTCGTTTTCAAACATTTCCTCTCTCTCTCAGTACGGTAACGTATTTATTCTTTCGATAGCATTTGCGCTTATCGCAACCGTTATCTGCCTTCTTATCGGTTATCCCTTGGCGTACTTTATGTCAAAGCAGTCCGAGAGGGCGCAGAAGATACTCATGGTGCTTGTTATGCTTCCCATGTGGTGTAACCTGCTTATCAGAACCTATGCGCTGATGGCACTTCTCGATAACGGCGGTTTACTTAATTCGCTGCTCGATAAGCTCGGGCTTGGTAAAATTCCGATCGTCGGAACAAATTTTGGCGTTATTCTCGGCATGATATACGACTTTTTGCCGTACATGGTCCTTCCGATATTCACCGCTATGACCAAGCTTGACAAGCGTTACATCGAGGCTTCGCAGGACCTTGGCTGTACCGGCTTCCAGACGATGACACGTGTTATCATGCCGCTCACCGTTTCCGGCGTTGTTTCAGGCATCACAATGGTGTTCGTTCCGTCGATCAGTACATTCTATATCTCGCAAAAGCTCGGCGCAGGTAAGATTGACCTCGTGGGCGATACGATTGAGCGTCTTTTCCAGAATCCCAGTACATACAATGTCGGCGCGGCGATCTCGCTTGTTATGATGGTTCTTATTATAATCTCCGTTGGCATTATGAACCGCTTTACGGATGATGACCGTGACGACGACTCCGGTAAGGGACAAAAGAGAGGAGGCTTCATGCCGTGAAATTCTTATCAAAATTCTATATCGGTCTGATATTCTTCTTACTCTATATTCCGATTATCGTTCTGATCGTTTTCTCGTTCAACGAATCTGGAAGCCTTGCTGAATTTTCGGGTGTTTCGCTTGTTTGGTATGAGGAGCTTTTTAATGATGAAGAAGCTCTGTCGTCACTCTTTAATTCGCTCATACTTGCAGTATCGTCATCGGTTATTGCAACAATTATCGGCACTTTCGGCGCGCTCGGACTTTCCCGCATGAAAAGCAAATACATAAAGGGCGCGATTAATACTGCAACTAACATTCCCATGATGAATCCGGATATTGTTACCGGCGTTTCGATGATGCTTTTGTTTGTTGCCGTGGCAGGTTTTCTTAAATCGCAGTCCTTCTTCGGATTTGGCACAATGCTTATTGCTCATGTAACCTTTAATCTGCCGTATGTGCTCCTTTCTGTCATGCCGCGTTTCAGAGGACTTGATAAATCCCTCTCCGAAGCGGCACAGGACCTTGGATGTACACCTGCACGTGCGTTTTTTAAGGTGGAGCTGCCGGAAATCGTTCCCGGTATCGTTTCGGGACTTATGCTTGGCTTTACATTGTCGCTTGACGATTTTGTTATCAGCCATTTCGTAAGCTCACCCGATTTCCAGACCTTACCTCTTTATGTGTACAATCAGACGGCACATAATGTGAAATTCAGTATGTATGCGCTTTCGTCGCTTATCGTCGTTGCGATACTCATAATTCTGCTTGTGGTCAACTTCGCAGGCTCTGTCGGTCGCCGCAAGGTAAGCGGAAAAAGGGGGTAATCGGATGAAGAAATTTATCAATTGCCGAAGTTTTGCGCTTGTTATTTGCGTTCTCTGCCTCATGCTTCCCATCACCATCTCGCTTTCGGGTTGTGAAGCTTCAATTTCGGGCGGTGACACCACAACGCTCTATGTTTACAACTGGGGCGAATACATTTCCGACGGCTCAGAGGGCTGTCTTGATTCAAATGCGCTCTTTGAGGAGTGGTATTACGAAACCTACGTCCAAAAGGTAAAGTTTAATTATTCCACCTTCTCGAGTAACGAATCCCTCTATCCAAAGTTAAGCTCCGGCTCGGTCAGCTATGACGTTATCGTTCCGTCTGACTATATGATCGAGCGTCTTATTGACGAGGGACTATTGGCAGAGCTTAATTACGACAACATTCCGAATGCCGCTGAAAATCTCTTACCGGAATTTTTCGGAGAGACCTCTGTTCATTCGGATTATGACCCGGGAAATAAATATTCGGTTCCGTATATGTACGGTATGATCGGTATTATTTACAATACAACGGTTGTTCCCGAGGATGAACCGAATCTCGGCAGCTGGCAGCTCATGTGGGACGAAAAATATGCGGGTAACATTCTTCAGTTCAATAACTCCCGTGACGCTTTTGGCTCGGCGCAGTATTTCCTCGGTCTTGACGTTAATTCCGACAGTGACGAGGATTGGCGTGCGGCACTTGAAAAATTAAAGGAACAGAAGCCCATTCTTCAGGGTTACGTTATGGATGAGATCTATAACAAGATGGAGAACGGCTCTGCGGCAATTGCGGCGTACTATGCAGGAGATTATCTTGCAATGTATGAGAATAATGACGCCCTTGAATTTTTCTATCCCGAGGAGGGAACCAACCTTTACGTTGACGCCATGTGTATCCCGGCATCCTCCAAGAATAAGGAGATCGCCGAGCGTTACATTAACTTCATGCTGACAGAGGAGCCGGCTGTTGCCAATGCTGAATATACTTACTATGCTTCGCCCAACAGAGTTGTCGTTGAAAGTGAGGAATATATTGAGTATATGAGCGAGATCAAGGAAGACGCTTACGAAAAGATGTACGCAACGGACAGCGTTAAAACATCCACATACAGAAATCTCACCGGGGACAAGCTGCTTCTCATTAACACGCTTTGGGAAGAGCTGAAATCCGATGTAACGGTCAGTGCGGCGATATATGTGATGTGCGGTGTCATCCTTATTGTGCTTATAGCTTGGGCAGTGGCGGCTTACGCAAAGAAGGCTTACAGAAGAAAGTTCTATTCGGATAAGTGAAAATAATTAAAACAGCATTTACATCGAAGCGAAAACGGTGTAAGTGCTGTTTTTGGAGTTTTATTATGAAAACAAAATTATTTATTGAAGCGATAACTAAATTTTTACTCGGTGTTATTTTAGTTGGTGTACTGATATTTTTGCCTGCAGGCACACTTGAATTTTTTAACGGTTGGCTGTTTATGGGGATTCTGTTTGTACCGATGTTTTTTGCAGGTATTGTGATGATGTTCAAAAATCCCGTGCTTTTAAAGAAACGTCTTGACGCCAAAGAAAAGCAACGGGAACAAAATCTCGTTGTGAAATTGAGCGCTCTTATGTTTTTGGCAGGCTTTATTGTGGCAGGACTTGGATTCCGTTTTGATTGGTACACCTTGCCGAGGTGGGCTTCAATCTGTGCGGCTGTGGTGTTTCTTATAGCGTATATCCTTTATGCAGAGGTTTTAAGAGAAAACACATATCTCAGCCGTACGATCGAGGTTCAGGAAAATCAAAAGGTTATTGACACAGGGCTTTACGGTGTTGTCAGACATCCGATGTACAGTGTGACGTTACTTTTGTTTTTGTCGATGCCGATCGTGCTTGGGTCGGTATATTCGTTTATGATTTTTCTTGCGTATCCTTTTATAATTGCAAAAAGAATCAAGAATGAGGAAGCGTTACTTAAAAAGGAGCTTGACGGTTACGGCGAATATATGCAAAAGGTCAAGTGGCGATTGGTGCCGTTTATTTGGTGACCCAAAGGAATGTAATTTCGAAACGAGCTATTGACATTTGAGATTGGTTTGTGGTATAATTAATTTGCGGATATGAATTGTTTTTGTGTGTCCGCATATAATTGAAATGGAAGATGATTTG
>JAZNFB010000407.1:0-7067 GCA_045588895.1 Candidatus Flemingiibacterium sp. | reverse complement strand
TACGCTGTTGATACTCACGACTTTGGCGAGAAGGGCTACGTAATCAAGGTACAGAACGAAAAGGTCGTTATCTGCGGAGGTACTGTTGAATACCATGGTCCTCACTGCTCATACGGCTGTGACACTCTTGTTGCCGAAGGACTTGCAAAAAAGCTTGCGGAGAAAAAAGAGATCATGCTTGCACCGACTATCAGCTACAGCCCGTCGAGCTATGCCGTCGGTGACAGCAAGAGCGGCACTGTACACGTTGAGGAAAAGGCATTTGAGGAGTATGTTTACTATGTATTCATGAGTATGCTCTCTGCCGGTTACCGCAACATATACGTGCTCATTCACCATCAGTTCGAGCAGGAAAGCGAAATGCCGATGACACTTTGCTACCGTCTTGCCGCAAAGAGAGCAACGATGGCTTATCTCGAAAAGACGCTCGGTCAAGGCTGGTGGGGCAGCGAAAGCTATGCCGACTACTATGAGCAGCTTGAGGGCGCAGACAATCCCTTTAACTGGATCAAGGTCATCCCAACAATGAGTACAGCCGTACAGAATGCCACCGGTTACGACCATGCAGGCAAATATGAGTGCTCGATACTTATGTCGCTTTATCCTGATTGTGTACAGCTTGACAGAATCGACGATATCAAGCACTGGTTCACCGAAAGTGCGCGTGAAGCAAACAAGGAGCTTGGCGACATTATGGTTGAAAAGTCGCTTGAGTATTTAGACGGCGCAATAGTATAAAACAAAATTCAGTCGTATTACTAAAAATGATACGGCTGATTTTTTATACATAAACACGCCAAAAAATCAATGAAGCGTATGAGCCGCCGACGCAGCCGAAGTTAGTTTGGAATAAAGAAAGGAGCTGTTTTTGTTTCAGCTCCTAATTTTTTATTTCAGTAAAAATGCTCTGTAACCGAGAATATCGCCGGTACTGAAAATGGTTCTGCCGTTTTCGCAGCGGCTTTCAACCTTGGTCATCTCGGGCAGAATATATACCTCATGCTCGCCCATGAGCGACACCTCTGCACTTCGCATATATGTGTGTTCCTCGATGTAACCTCTCCTGTTCTTGATCTCGGGATATGTTGATTTAATGTGGAACACCTTACAGCTTTCTGTCTTGGTGAGTGATACGGTCGCCGTTTTCGGAAGCTCTGTGCTCTCAATGAATCGATCCTTAAGAAGCCCTTTGATAAGTACATCAACGATATCTCTTTGTTCAACGAAAAAGTATTCCATATATGCACCGAAAATATCAAAGCATACACAAGCTGTGTTTTCGCCGAGGACTGCCGCACTGTATTCGGTAACATTCCCCTGTGGTCTGTAGAAGGTTGCCTGTCTGCCGTCCCAAGCGAAGTTAAGGACATTTTTAACGTAACGTGCCGTTTCCTTGCCGCTTATATTTTTGATTATTGTCGACGGACGATACATTGCATAGCGCATATCGCTTGTGGGGACGGTAAAATATGCATTGTCGCTCTCATCCTTACCGACAAGCTCAATATAGTCAATAAGTCCTGCGGTATTTCCGAGATCAACGCCCTCACCGGCAAAAATGATCTTACCGCCGTTTTTCACGTATGCTCTGAGACGTGTCTTAAGCTCCTCGCTGCAGCCGATATCCTCACCGATGATGAGAAGCTTGGTTTCTTCAAAGTTACCGCTTTCGTCGTATACGTTGTATGTAAGCTTAAGCTCCTTGAGCATACGTGCAGCACCTTTGAGCGGCTCACTGTAAACTCCGCCCTCGTCGGGATTTGGCTTTACAAGCACGCCGATCTCAACGATGTTTTCGGAATTTTCAATGTAAGGCTCATAGAGCATTCTCTCAGCCATAACCTTGCCCATACGGCTCGCAACCTCATTCTCGAAACCATCAACCGGATGCAGATGGTCGCCGAATGAAATGCCGAAGCTGTTCATCATAGCATCGTAAAGGTCGTTCTGCATGGAAGCAAGCGTCTTGACACCGCCGAAATCTCCCCATGTGGACTGGAATCTTCCGCTCATGTAAACACGATCCTCAAATTTGGTTCTTGTGTAGGCTGCCATGTGATTGAAGTAATCGTAACCCCAGGCGCCGGACGGGATACATTCAAGCTCTGCGTGCGTATGATTTTCGCCGGTCATCGGAAGTCCGTTGAAGTAAAGCTTGATTTTACCGAGCTTATCGCCCATCGCTGCCTTAACCTTATCTGCAAACTCGAGTCTTACTGTGTTCTGATATTCATAAACCGCATTTTTATCGTTTGTGTCAATACCTCGCTTTTTCATATCCGTCATACAGTGGGGACAGTAACACGAAGCATTCTGGAAGCAATCGCAGAAAATACCGTCGATGTCATATTCGCAGACCTCACGAACCTCAGCGAGGAAATGCTCACCGTACGGCGAATTATAACACATTTTTCTGAAGAAGTTGTTATATTTATCTTCCTGATAGAGCTTTCCGTTTGCATCAATTTTCAGCCAGCCGTGATTATCTGCCGCCATTTCGTGATTAAGACCGATATTGAAATAAGCTGTGACGCCGATATTTCTCTTATGGCAGGCGTCGAGTATTTCCTTGAGGGGATCACGCTCTCCAAGCCCCGGATATTTCTTTCCGACCTTGGTGTTATAATAGCTGAAGCCCATGTTGCAGCGTGCCGCCATATTTATGTATTCAAGATGAGCCGCCGCGAGCTGATCGGCAAACTTCTCTGCATCAAAGTTTGCGAGGATGTTATCAATGCCCGGCGAGGTGTGGAAATCGAAGTGTATCGCACGTCCGAATTTCTTTCCAACTGTTTTTATCATGATCTTTTCTCCTTATTTACAACTCGACGGATCGCCTCCGTCTTAATACCATTATAACAGACTTTCACTCAGATTGGAATATCAAAAATGCGCAATAAATCTGTCAATTTTACGCTTAATTAACAAAATTGCCCACGGAGGAAAATCTTTCATTTTTGAGCATGGTATTGACATATCAGAAAAGGTGTGATAAGATATAAATATCAGGAAAAATCACGGTGGAAAGGAAGTGTATATATGCAGTGTATATCGGTTATCGCCTTCAGAGAGTGCATCACGGGAGCAAACTGGAATTACCCGAATATAACCCGTCCCTTTTCAATAATATATTATGCTCTCGGCGGCTCTGCGTTCTATACCTTTAACGGCGTTGAGAAACCGTTTAAAAAGAATCACCTTTACATACTCCCGGCAAACAGGTTTTTTTCTCTGCGGGAGCTTGAAAATGACAAGTTTCTTTCTCTCTATATCCACGCATACACTTTTCCCGAAATAAATACTGTTGTCGAAATAGACGTTTCAAGCGATGAATTTATTGCAGACACGCTGAAAATGACCCGTGCCTATGTAAAAAAAAGCAGAGACAAGGAGCTTTACATAAACCGGCTGACCAATATGCTTCTTTCCTACGTTTTCCGTGCCAGCGCAATGAAAGACGGTACGCTTCCCGCAAGGGTTAAAAAATATATCGATGCAAATTACGTTGAGGTTTTCAAGGACGCCGACCTCTCAAATCGGTTCAATTATTCAAATTCCCACATCGCAAAGCTTTTCAAGAGCGAATATAAGCAAACTCCCAAGCAATACGCCGGACGGCTTATCCTTCGCGAGATCATAGTCCTTTTATACAGTGAGCTTCCCATTGCGGAAATAGCACGGCGGCTTTCCTTCTCATCCCCGGAAAACCTTTGCAGATTTTTTAAGTCTGCGTACAACTGCTCTCCAACGGAGTATCTTCAGCAATACAAAAGCTTTCCGCTTTAAATCTGTTGCCGTTTAATTTCTTTTCACAACTATTTTTTTGTGCATCCCGTAATATTTATACATATTAATCTATTGACATATAATCTTCAAAGTGGTATAATATTGTGAATGATATAATATTATGGTATATGTAATGAAAACGGAGGTATATTATGCAGACAAAGAAAGCATATCTGGTGCTTGAAAACGGCACGGTTTTCTGCGGAAGAGCTTTCGGTTACGAGACCGAGGTTATTGGTGAAACTGTTTTCACAACCGCTATGACCGGATATATGTCAACACTTACCGATCAGGGATATAAGGGACAGCTCGTTGTTCAGACATTTCCTCTTATAGGAAATTATGGTGTTGTTTGCCATGAATGTGATAAAAAGGGAGTTGCACCTGCTGCTTATATTGTGAGAGATTTATGTCAAGAGCCTTCAAATTTCAGATGTGAGGGTACTCTTGGCGTTTTTTTGAATGAAAATAAGGTTGTCGGAATCGAAGGTATTGACACACGTAAATTAACACGTATCCTCCGCGATAACGGCTCGATGATGGCAAAAATCACATATACGATGCCCGAGAATATTGACACAGTGATCGCCGAAATCAAGGCGTATACCGCGCCGAATCTGCTCGAGGCTGTAAGCTGCATCGAAGTGACGACCGTAACCCCTGAAAATGCATCACACAAGGTTGTCCTCTGGGATTTCGGTGCAGTTGATTCCATTGCAAACACACTCACTGCACGCGGATGTGAGGTTATAACCGTTCCGGCAAAGATGGGCGCAGATGAAATCCTCAAATATAAACCCGACGGCGTTGTTCTCTCAAACGGTCCCGACGATCCTATGAAGTATACACAGATAATCGCCGAAGTCAAGAAGCTTGCAGATAATAAGGTTCCCATGCTCGGTATCTGTCTCGGACATTTGATGCTTGCCGTTTCACAGGGCGCAAAAATCACAAAGCTTCCGCACGGTCACAGAGGCGGTATGCCTTCAATCAGGCTTTCAGACAAGCGCGTATTCATCACTTCGCAGAATCAGGGCTATACGCTCGACGAGGCGTCACTTCCCGAGGGTATCAATGTAACCTATAAAAACGGTAACGACGGCACTGTTGAGGGCGTTGCATACGAAAACATTCCGGCGCTCGGAGTGCAGTTCCGCCCCGGAAATGTCGGCGGACCTAATAAGACAGATTTTATTTACGACGAATTTATCGGCATGATGAAATAATCAGAGGGAGGAATATAATATGCCATTAAGAAGTGATATCAAAAAAGTAATGGTCATCGGCTCCGGTCCTATCGTCATCGGTCAGGCAGCCGAATTTGACTACGCAGGCACACAGGCTTGCCGTGCACTCAAGGAGGACGGTCTTGAGGTCGTTCTCGTCAATTCCAACCCTGCAACCATCATGACCGATAACGCTATGGCAGACGAGGTTTATATCGAACCGCTGACTCTGCCGGTTATCAAGCGTATCATCGAGAAGGAACGTCCCGACAGCCTGCTTTCAACTCTCGGCGGTCAGACGGGCCTCACCCTTTCCATGCAGCTTGCAAAAGAGGGCTTCCTCGACAAAATGGGCGTAAAGCTTCTCGGCGCACGTCCCGACACGATCGACAAGGCAGAAGACCGTCAGATGTTCAAGGACACCATGATGAAGATCGGTCAGCCTTGTATTCCCTCGCTCGTTGTAAACGATCTTAATGCGGCACTTGAATTTGCACACGCAAACGGCTATCCGCTCATCATCCGTCCTGCATTCACGCTCGGCGGTACGGGCGGCGGCATCGCTTATAGTGAGGATGAATTTATCGAAATCACAAACGGCGGTCTTAACGCTTCTCCTATTCACCAGGTGCTCGTTGAAAAATGTGTTTCCGGCTGGAAGGAGATCGAATTTGAGGTTATGCGTGACAGCGCCGGAAATGTTATCACTATCTGCTCGATGGAAAATGTTGACCCGGTTGGCGTTCACACCGCTGACTCGGTTGTTGTTGCGCCCGCGCTTACACTTTCCGCCGACGAATATCAGATGCTCCGTTCTGCGGCACTCGATATCATCGATGAGCTTCAGATCGAGGGCGGATGTAACTGCCAGTTTGCGCTCCATCCCGAAAGCAAGGAATATGCGGTTATCGAGGTTAATCCCCGTGTATCGCGCTCGTCTGCACTTGCTTCAAAGGCGACCGGTTATCCGATTGCAAAGGTTGCCGCAAAGATCGCTATCGGTTACACACTTCCCGAAATTCTCAACGCAGTAACCGGCACAACATATGCTTGCTTTGAGCCGACTATCGACTATGTTGTTGTAAAATTCCCGAAGTGGCCGTTTGATAAGTTTGTTTATGCAAAGCGTACACTCGGCACACAGATGAAGGCAACCGGCGAGGTTATGGCGATCGGTACATCGTTTGAGCAGGCTATTATGAAGGCTGTTCGAGGTGTCGAAATCGGCATGAATAATCTTTCACACAAGAAGTACCGTGAGCTTTCCGACGAGGATGTTGCAACGAGACTTCACAATATCGACGATGAGCGTCTCTTTATCGTTTATGAGGCACTCCGCCGCGGCACGAGCGTTGACGAGATCCACGAGATCACAATGATCGACGAATGGTTCCTCTGCCGTCTTAATAACCTTATCAAGATGGAACGCCGTCTCACCTCGGAAGCTATCACAAACGAGCTTTATCTTGAAGCAAAGACACTCGGCTTCCCGGATAAGCTTATCGAGGAGCTTTCGGGCAAAACACTTCCCGAGGGTATGCATAAGCGTGCCGTCTACAAGGTCGTTGACACCTGTGCGGCAGAGTTTTCCGCTAATACACCTTACTTCTATTCAACATACGACGACGAAAACGAGGCTGCCGAGTTCATCGAAAAGAACAAGGATCCCGATAAAAAGACGGTTATCGTTTTTGGTTCCGGTCCTATCCGTATCGGTCAGGGTATCGAGTTCGACTATGCTTCGGTACACTGCGTATGGTCACTCAAGCAGGCAGGCTATGACGTTGTTATCGTTAATAATAACCCCGAAACCGTTTCAACAGACTTTGACACGGCAGACAGACTCTATTTCGAGCCGCTGACTCCCGAGGATGTAATGAACATCATCGAAACCGAAAAGCCATACGGTGTCGTTGTTGCATTCGGCGGTCAGACTGCTATCAAGCTTACAAAATATATGTATGAGCATGGCGTTAACATTCTCGGAACATCTGCTGATTCAATCGACGCGGCAGAGGACAGAGAGCGTTTTGATGCACTGCTTGAAGCAAATCA
>JAZNFB010000406.1:0-3101 GCA_045588895.1 Candidatus Flemingiibacterium sp. | reverse complement strand
CGGCTCGTGTGGTTCTGCGGCACTCACTGTACCTTTTTCTGACAGTGTAACAATCGGACATAATATCTGTAATGAAATAATGACCGAGAGTAAAGTATACAGCGTTTTTTTGTTTTTCATTTGCTTCTCCTTTTCGTCAGAATAGTGTATTACCGACATATTTATTATACCACAAAATCCCCCTTTTGTAAATACAAATATCGGACGACATTTAACTGTTTCATGTCCGATTGGCGTACTGATGTCTGATGGCGGAGAGCTTATCGGTAATAATAACAAAACGACGGTCCTCTTGGTACGAAGAACCGTCGTTGATTTGTTATATGTTACATTTACTGTTGTTATAGGTTTCCCGCTATTTTAAAAGGGCTTGATTGCGAAGTGTTTACCGGCTCATTGACGGGGGTGTTCATCTCCGGAGCCTTTATTTCTTCAAAGGGACAGTATGCACAAAGCGTTTTCACAATTCGCTCAAATGTTGGATGAGGCGCTGTACTCACGCTATAAGTGAGGAGCGTTTCATCAGTGCAGGCACACAGGATTCTGCTGTATGCAAGGGGATTGGTTTCTTCGGAAGAAAGGATATCAAATAATCCTGCATTGGTAAGCTCTGTGCATATGGCTTTGAACTGATCCGGCGTGAGGAGAATCTTCTTTATGTTGAAAAATTCATCCGGCACTTCAACCGGTGCTTTGAGGTTTTTGTACTGTAACGATTTTGGGGAAAGACGAATTGCTCGCTCGCAGGAATCGGAAAAATAAATTTCGAGACTCCTAAGCTCTTTTCCTAAAGTGTTACCAAGCTCGCCGTTTTTTCCGAGCAAGACGTTCAAATCGTCAACGATGCTACGTGCCGACGGTCTGTTTTTCGGGTCGGACTCAAGCATAGACACAAGCATTTTTTGAAGTGCTTCGGGAAGGAGATCTTCTCGTAGCTGCAACTTCGCGCCGTCAAGCACCGCTTCATACGGATAATCGTATTTTGACTTATCATAACACGGCAATTCACCGCAGAAATACTGATGAAACACCAGCGCAAGCCCGAAAATATCCGATTTTTCATCGGGAACAATATTTTCGCCGTAGATTGCGAGAAAGGTTTCGGGCGCAAGATATGTAAGGTCACCGCCGATTTCATCACGCGAGGGAACATCGTTTATGAAATAACCTGCATCGAAGTCTATAACCTTCGCCGCATAATTGTTATTTCGTGTCTTCTTTATGAGAATATTTGACGGCTTTATATCTGCGTGAACGATGCCTGCCGAATGAAGATCCTTGAATGCCTGAGCCGTACTTTTTAAAAGCATAAGCTTTTGTGTGGGCGAAAGAGAAGCGATTTCACTGATACCGACGGTTTCGCCTTCAATCTTATCCGTGATAAGATAATATTTACTGCCGCACCTGAAAAATTCGTTTATTCTGACAAGATTTCCCTTACTTACATAGTTAATGGCAGAATAGAAGCGTGCGGATCTCTGCTCAAATTCATGACACATCTGCCTGCTTTGTTCAAATAGCTCGGGCGGCATTGAGGAAAAATCGACAGGATAAACGGGCGTTATAAGCTCTTTTATGAAAAATTCCTTGCCGTATTTCTCTGCAAAGCCCCATTTTGAAAAGCCGCTGTTTGCATTTTTCAGTTCTTCGCTTAACTTATATCCGTGAATGTTCATTGTTATACCTGTTAAACTGATTATTGTGAATGCTTACCTTGTCAAAGATATATGGCGTAGTCTTTTTTATAGGAATCCCAAAGCATTTTAGGGTCTGTGTTACTCTTAATATAACGCTCGTTAAGAAGTTTATGACGCGCAGTAAGACTGTTTTTTATATCGGCAAGGCTTCTGTAACCGTAAGCGGCGGCACACAGGGTATAATCATCGCCGGCAATGGCTTTGATGCGGTCGTTGATGGTTTGCTTCCATTCGGATATGCTTTTCGATTTCATAAGTGAATCGACTAAGAGATTCTCAAATTCCATCGGCGAGCGCAAATAACCGAAACAGCCGTCTGTTGCGCTGATAAGTATGCAAGGCTGACGGAATAGGAATCTCTTTGAGTGAAGCTTAAATGGAACACTCGTGTTTATAACATTTGTCATAACACCGTCGTTTGTGAGATTACTCATTGCATCTTCATCGTCAAGATCGTCCGCGGTTAACTGATGCAAGCCGCCGAAATCCAGCATATAGCATCTTGAGTCTCCTGCCCAAAAGCAGGTGGTGGCAATGCCGAGAGAATGCTCTGTTCCTTTAACGATCGCGGCAGTTGTCGGAAAGGCTTTACCGAGCGAGCCCATAATGCGTCCTGCCTTGTCTGAATATTTAACGCAGACTGCCAGGGCGTTCTGTATATACTGTATCAGCTCGCCATCGGTTCTCGACTGCCTGAACCAGGACATAACTCCGCCGCATACCGCACGTGAAGCAACGTATGCACCTGTTTTGCCGGAATAATTTTTATATTTCTTTGATCCCGAGCCGCCGCAGCCATCAAACGTGGCAATCAGAAAATCACTGTCGGAAATCTCGTAACAAAAGCAATCCTCGCCGTTGCTTTTCACCATTTCGTCAGTCACGCAGAAGATGGTGTTTAAATTCAAATTTGTTTTTTTCATTTTATTCCTGTACAGTTATATGGAATTGGAAATTACGTTGATTATTTCCTCGTATTCCAGATTTTCAAGACCTTTTCCTGCTTCAGAGGGGAAGTGAAGAACATTATCCCAGTTTCGTGAGAGGATATTCCAATGTGCTTCATTGGGGGCAAAGAGAAGTAAACGCTTTGCATTTCTGTCCATGATACCGTTTATCTGAAGTCCTCCCCACCATGCCGAAAGATCACGCAGGTCCTCTGCCATACCCTGGGGGTAATACTCGCTTGATTTACCGTGTCCGAGAGGATGGGTTGAAGCGTCTGTCCAGACAACGATAACCTGGCGCCTTTTCATGCCCTCTTGGTTCCAGTTTGACTTGATTGCATATGCGAGCGCCTCGAGACCGGTTTCGGGTTCATCTCCACCGCCCTCAGCCTCGATGCTGCGAACACACTGCTCGAATGCGGCTGTATCCTGCGGAAGATTGAAAAAGTCTGTTGCG
>JAZNFB010000405.1:0-5525 GCA_045588895.1 Candidatus Flemingiibacterium sp. | reverse complement strand
AAAAGCACAGTCATCACAGTCATCATCACAGTCACAGCAAAAGACGCAAGCGACGCACATCAAATTCTGCAGGCAAGAAAATAAAAAACTTTTTCAAGCGTTATAAAAGCATCATTATAAATATCCTGTCGTGTACGATTTCGGTCGTACTGCTCATCCTGCTTGCCGCAAAAAGCGATACACCCACAAAGAATGACGACAAGCTCCCCGATGTGCAGACGATAACCGAATCAACGGTTAAAATCGAAGCCTCGATATACCCCGAGAAGGTACGTCTGATAAGCGATGCCATTGCATACTATCTTGATCCGTCAAACAACAGCACCGCGCTTGAAGCATACCGCGCATATTACGGCTATACAGGCGGACTTGATTCAGGGCGTCCGGTTACGTTTGTTTACCGTGCCTCCGGTCTTCCGGCAGGTACATCGGTTGAAGCTGCAAGTCTCGATGTTTCAGAAAGCAGTACATATGAGGACGCAAGAACGTATGACCTTGACAACGGCACAAATGAGCTTGAAATTTTCAATCTGAAAACCGGAACAAAATATTACTACCGGCTGAATATTCACCTATCAAACGGCTGTGACGTCGGCGCAGTGGGAAGCTTTGAAACCGAAGCCTCACCGCGAGTTCTTAATATCGACGGTCTTGTTAACGTGCGCGACGTGGGCGGTTGGGAAACAACAGACGGAAAAACGATCCGCCAAGGACTGCTTTACCGCGGCTGTGAGCTTGATGGAGCGGTTGAGCCGTCATATTGCCTCACCGACACCGGCTTTTTACAGATGACAAACGACCTTGGAATCCGTTTTGACCTCGATCTGCGTCCGTCAACCGACAATAAGGACGGCAAGGATGCGCTCGGTCACGGAGTTATCCACAAATACTATAATTCACCGATGTATTCGGATATTCTTCGAGACGACGGACCTGAAGCGATACGAAATATTTTCGCCGATCTCGCCAAATCGGAAAATTATCCCATATATATGCACTGTACATACGGTCGCGACCGAACAGGCACAGTCTGCTATCTGCTCGAAGCAATGCTCGGCGTTTCGGACGCTGACCTTTACAGAGATTATGAGCTCAGTGCATTCACCGATTCATATGTAAATTACGCTGAGTTTGACACATTCGTTGATCGCATAAGATCGCTTGAAGGTGTTAACACGAAAGAGCGGGTTGAAAACTGGCTTTTGTCAATCGGTGTCAGCGCCGAAGAACTTGAAAGTATACGCGAGATCCTCCTTGAAGAATAATACTCAAAATAATATTTTAAGAAAGGAAAGCCTTCTTTGGCTGAAGCTGAAATCATGAAAAAACTCATCAGATCCGCAGCACTCTCACTTATGGCACTCCTCCTTGCAATAGCGGTGCTGAATGCCGCAGATGTTACGAAATTTTCCGATGTTACCGAGGAACACTGGGCATATGAAATGGTAATGAAAATGACTGAAGCAGGTCTTTTCAGAGGAACGACCGAGCCGATTGACGGCGTTGGAACATTCTCGCCCGACAAAGAGATGACCAGAGCAGAATTTATAGCTGTCGCCCTTCGCGCAACCTTCCCCGACAGAGCGAAAAACATTGAAAACGGCACCGAAAAATGGTGGGACAACTATTATATGTTCGCAAGACTTAATGATATCTTAATGGACGGTGAGCTTGACAACGGCGATCTCGATAAGCCGATTCCACGTGAAGAAATGGCAATGATACTCGTACGCTGCGTTGAAAAAATGGGTGAGAGTCTCACTGTGCGCGTCGAAACAACACAGATTGCCGACTATGCAACGATCGGCGACTATTATAAAGATTACGTCCGTGACTGTTTCAGCTTCGGACTTCTCTGCGGAATAGACGAAAAGGGTACATTTGCACCTACCGAAACACTCAAGCGCTCTGAAGCGGCAACCGTACTCTGCCGACTTACGGATAAGGCTTCAAGAGTTGAAGTGAAGCTTCCCGAACCGGAAAACAAAGACGACACCGCAGAAACCAAGCCGAATACAGACACACCGAATCCGCCAGCCGAAAATGATCCCGTCGAGTTTCCATGGGATAACGGCGGAAAGCAGCCGAGTGACTACACCTGGGCGCAATATGAGGCACTGCCCGACAACATGAAGAACGCATTCTATGAAAGCTTTGAAAGCAAAGAGCTTTTCCTCGAGTGGATCAACAAGGTTCATCCGGAGCTCAACAACGCCGGCAAGACCGAAGATAAACCGAGCGATGACGATGAGAGCGATGATGATACTAATAATGACAACGTAGCTACAGAGAAAAAGCCCTCTGACTACACATGGGAAGAATATCTCGCTCTTTCTGACGAAGAAAAGAGTGCATTTCCCGATAGATTCGAGTCCCAAGAAAAGTTTAACGAATGGCTTCTCAGTGTTCAACCCGAAGCTGAGATTTATCTTCCGTGGGAAAACGGCGGAAAGCCACCGTACGAATATTCATGGGACGAATACAATGAGCTTTCAAAGGAGCAGCAGCTTGCCTTCGGTGATAGCTTTGCAAGTCCCGAGGAGCTTCTTTTGTGGTATAACCGCGTTCAGCCCGGCTCGGGAACAACATCCGGTCTGCCATGGGAAGACGGCGGAAAGAAGCCAAGCGAATATACATGGGAAGAGGTTCAAGCAATGCCCGAGGAAATGCAGGAGGCTTTCTTTAACAGCTTTGATTCCTTGGCGGAATTTGAAAAGTGGTTAGCCAAGAACCTCCCCACTCATGATTAAAAGAATTTAAGCTCCGTCAAACGAATAACAAAAATGCCCTCTTACGGTAGAAGCACATCTACTATAAGAGGGTGTTTTTTTTGTATCTGTTGTATAATTTACGACAGCTCGACGAAAGGGCGTACAGCCGCAATTTCAGATTTTCCGTAAAATAACCGACCGGAAATCATTCTAAACCACGTCGTGACGCCTCTGACCACAGAACAAGCTCACGTGAATAGATCGCGTCACCCATATATATATCGCGTGCACGGAAATCATCCATCACCTCGCGTATCTGCCTAAGCTCTGCCATAAGACGCTCATCAGTCATCTCTGCAGGCGGAGTTAAAATCATGTACCAATCAGGCTGCTTCAAGTAATCCTCCGGCGGCAACGGATCAAGCTTGAGTGCTGTAACCGGAACGGTTTCCTTGAGGGTATCGATAAGCGAGCTGTTGTCTATCGGTGCAACATAATAGCGGTAAAGGAATGTTACAATCTGCGCACGTGTACAAACAGTATCGGGCGTGAAAGCAGTACCGCCTGTGCCTGCAGTAATACCGTTCCTAACCGCCCACGAAACTGCATTTTCAAGTGTAGAGCCGTGGTCGACGTCTGAAAACGGAACTATATCACCGATTTCAGCACCTGCCAAACGCCAGAAGTATTCAACGGTGGATGCACGTGTACATGGCGTGTCAGGTCTGAAATACTCGTCATAAGGGACGTGAACACCCTTTTCTCTTGCCCACAGGGATGCCTTGTAGAAATAGTCACTTTCCTTTATATCAACGTAGAAATTCACAATTTGGGGATTCGGTTCGGGTGAACCTGCGGCACGCCACATAAATGTCAGAATCTGCGCACGTGTACAAGTGCTGTTCGGAGAAAATGCATTAGGGCTTGTACCGACGGTGATGCCTTTATCAACAGCCCAATTTACGGAAACTTCAAAATAATCGCCGCTTTTTACGTCAGCAAATACAGCAGTCGCGGCAGATGCCATAACAGTCAGCAGTGATAGCGTCAAGCAAAGGCATAAAATAAAACTAAAAATTCTTTTTTTCATTTTTGTGTCCTCCCGTAATAACAATTTTATGTAGTTCGCACTTGATGCAATATAATTATATAATAATGCTGCGGCTTTGTCAAGTAAAGCAGGCAGAATAATAGATTTGCCGCAATATATGATGTCAACGCTCATATTACATAAAGGATACCCTGCCGAAATTCAATCCATAAGAAGATCGAATCACAGCAGGGCTTTGGCTTTATTCTTTAGTCTTCTTTTTGCGCAGTACAATAAGCAGCACAGAAGCGCAGGCAGCCACGATAGCACCGCATCCGGCAATTATCCATATGAACCATGACGGCTTTGTACCTTGATCTTCATTCTGATTCGTACCACTTTGATTATCAGCCGCAGTGGTATCGTCCCCACCGGGAATCTCGGATTTCACGAGAATATATCCGCATTCATCGCAAGCACCGTCACCGTCTTCATCCGCGTGATTATTATCAGGACAGTCCTTCCAAACCGGTTCAAGCTCAATGTTACCTGTCAGCTTGTCGCCCTTTTTAACCGGCTCACCGGTTGCCTTGTCAATCCATCCTTCGAAAATATTTCCTTCTTCCTTGGCCGGAAGCTCCGGAAGCGTCGGAACCGCATTTTCAGAGCCTTTTGTAAGCAGCTCTTTAATCGGATATGAACCGTCGGAAACCGGATCTTTACCGGAAGGAGTTCCTTGCGGATTATCGCTTGTACCGCCATCAGGTTTATCAACCGAAGCTTCACCGCCTGCCAAATAATCCGGCATCGTTATAACAAACTTATCATCCGGCATCTTCAGCATGGGAATCGACTGGCTGACTGTATATCCACAGATCTTGCAAACACGCTGTTTTTCGCCCTCAAACGTATATCCTGCCTTCAAAACAGTCTTCCATTCACCGAGCTTATGCGGTGCACTCTCCTTCACTTCATGACAGAAGCTGCATTCCTTCCAGTGCTCGCCTTCGGTGTACTTGTCCTCGTAGTTATGCTTAACCGCGGCAGTCTGACTGTCAGTATAGGTATGACCGCAGGAGCAGATATGAGTTGTATATCCGCCCGATTCACAGGTCGGCTCGGTTACAACGGATGTATGTTCATGCGTATGTCCGTCGGTCAGCCTTGGTATACTTTCTTCTTTTGAGAATCCGCATTCTGTACAGGTAAGCTCCATAACGCCGTCCGCGTCCTTTGTTGCTTCTTTTGTAACCTCAGCCTCGCCAAAGGTGTGTGCCTGTACGTTCAGCTTATTGTCACAGCCTTCACCGCACAGCGTCCAATGCTCATCCTCGTCATATTCCATTCTTGCAGAATCGCCGACGCAATGTCCTCCTGCAGTGCAGTAATGCGTCTTCCATTCGTCACTTTCGGGGCAGATACCGTGATCGCATCCGTAGCTCTGTGCACTTTCTTCACAGCAATCGATGCATAATTCGCAGTCGGGACAGATTTCGGTACAGTTCTCGCATTTTCCGCATTCCGAGCAGAATCCGGCACAGTCAGAGCAGTATTCACCGCAGTCATCACATATTTCCGCACAGTCACCGCAGTAATAACATTCCTGACACATACTGCCTGCACAGTCTATGCAAATACCGCAATCGGGACAAAATTCATCTATACAGCCTGAACATTTACCGCAATCATCGCAGACATTTTCGGCGCAATCGGCACAGACGATACCGCATTCCTCGCAAATCGGAGTGCAGTCGCCGCACTGATAACACTCCTCGCAGAACAAG
>JAZNFB010000404.1:0-8707 GCA_045588895.1 Candidatus Flemingiibacterium sp. | reverse complement strand
CGAGAACCTTACCTGTTTTATCAACTACAGCAAGCTTACAGCCGTTTCTGTAGCCGGGGTCATAACCGAGTGCAGTCTTACCCTTGAGCGGCGGCTGCATGAGGAGATTTTTAAGGTTGACCTCAAACACCTTGAGCGCGCCCTCACAGGCATCATCGAACATGGTTGAGCGAATTTCACGCTCGATGGACGGTGCAATGAGACGTTCATAGCTATCGGTTATTGAACGCTGAACATAAACCTTTGCAGGACTTTCATATTTCTGCATGATTCTCGAATAGAGGAAATTTAATACCATATCGCTCTGCATTTCAATCGAAACCTTGAGAAATTCCTCTTTTTCGCCTCGGTTAAGAGCGAGTATACGGTGACCGGGCAGCTTTTTGAGACGTTCCTTAAATTCGTAATACTGCGAATAAACCGAGTCCTCATCCTTTGCTTTAGTGGAGACGATTTCACCCCAATCGAGCGTAAGCGCACGTATAGCCTTACGGAAATCGGCATTGTCGGAGATATCCTCGGCGATAATGTCACAGGCGCCGGCAAACGCATCCTCGGCAGTTTCAACACCAAGCTCGGGGTTTACGAGGGAAGCCGCCATATCGTCAAGCGTTGGATCGTATGTTTCGTTTTGTGCAAGTATTGCCTCAGCTAAAGGTTCAAGTCCGCGCTCACGTGCAACGGACGCACGGGTTTTGCGCTTCGGACGGTAAGGACGGTAAATGTCCTCAACCTCGGCGAGGATTGAAGCTATCTCAAGTGCCTTTTCGATTTCGGGTGTCATCTTGCCTTGTTCGGTTATGAGGGCGTGTACCTCTGCCTTTCTCGCTTCGAGGTTGCGAAGATATGTAAGACGCTCGGAAAGGTCACGCAGACGCTCATCATCGAGAGAGCCGGTGACCTCCTTGCGGTAACGTGCGATAAAGGGAATAGTGTTGCCGTCGTCGATGAGTGCAACGGTGTTTTTGACCTGTTCTTCTGTCAGTGAAAGCTCGGTGGCAAGCTGTTTTAAGATATCCATTGGTTTCTCCTTAATTTAAAAATGACTTAAGATGTTTTTCCTCGGCGGACGTTAATTCGCGCCATTCTCCGCGCCCGAGTGAGGTGTCAAGCGGTATATTCGCAAATTCAACACGCTCAAGATATATAACCTTGTTGCAGACTGCCTCGAGCATACGCTTGACCTGATGGAATTTACCCTCAGTCAGCGTTAAGTACCCCGACATTTTGTCTTCACACAGCAAGAGGGACGCCGGCTTTGTAAGCTCATTATCAAGCATAACACCTGATTCAAGCCGTTCTCGGTCATCCTCGGTTATGTGACGCTCCGCACGGAAATAGTATACCTTTGAAACGTGGTGCTTCGGCGAGAGCAAGCGGTGACAAAGCTCGCCGTCGTTTGTGAGTATCAAAAGACCAAGCGTGTTTTTGTCAAGCCTGCCGCATGGGAAAAGGCCGAGCCTCTGTTCGCGCTCATCAAGCAGCTCAAGTACGGTTTTTTCTCTTGGATCATCGGTGGCGGAAATATATCCCTCGGGCTTGTTGAGCATGATATAGGTGAATTTTTTGTATTTTACCGTCTCGCCAAAATATGTGACGGTATTAATTTCGGGATCAATATGCATATCGGCTGCCTTTATCGGGATACCGTCAACGCATATATTTCCTGCCTTTGCCGCTTTTTTTGATTCGGTACGGCTGCAGATACCCATTTCGGAAAGCAGTTTGTCAATTCTCATGTGATAAGTCCTATCAGCGCACTGCAGATGAATATTGCGGCAATACCGAAGATGAGTGATCCGACAATAAAGCCGAGAATGAATTCCTGCGTAACTGTGTGCTCTTTATATTTATACTTCTTTTTTGCCTGTTTTTTAGCCCTTGGCGAAAGAGTCCGCGAAGGAGGTGAATTTGTTTTTTTAGTCGGACGTACCGGGTTTATGCGCTCGTTGTTCGCTCTGACGGGAGGTCGCTGCAATTGTTTATAATTTATATTCCTCGGCGGAGCTTTACGCGGATCGTACACAACGCGAGGCGGAATATTCCTGCTTGGCGGCAGATTTCTCTGCGGCACGTTTTGCGGTATATTCTGCGGTATACGTGGCCTTTGCGGCATATTGGGACGCTCGCGGGTCGGTATATTCGGCATACAGCGCTACCTCCGTTTGAAGTGATGTCAACTCAATTATTGACGCT
The DNA here is from genome assembly GCA_045588895.1 of Candidatus Flemingiibacterium sp. Classification (GTDB taxonomy): domain Bacteria; phylum Bacillota; class Clostridia; order Oscillospirales; family CAG-272; genus Flemingiibacterium. Next base: position 6,511 of record JAZNFB010000404.1, on the reverse strand, counting down.
ATAAGTATATTTTAACATAATATGCTCGAAAAGTAAAGCGAAGTGAGAAATTTTTTTCAGACTGACGGAAAAAACATATATATTTGAGTGAAATATCGGCAAAATTACACCTAAAACTTTTCAAAAACACTTGCAATTGACGGAATTTTGTGGTATAATGTATACGTTATGTGCCCTCATGGCACTAATGAGGACGGTCCGCTGCGAAGCTCTGCATGAACGCCCTCCATCACTTAATTTTTTTAAGGAGGAAGCCACAATGGATTTAATCAAGGCTTTAACTAATGAGCAGCTTAAGGAAAATGCTCCCGTGCTTAATGTTGGCGACACCGTTAAGATTCACAACAAGATCAAAGAGGGTAACAGAGAAAGAATTCAGATGTTCGAAGGTACCATCATTGCAAAGAACGGCGGCGGCATTTCCGAAACCTTTACTGTAAGACGTGTATCCTACGGTGTTGGCGTGGAGAAGACTTTCCCGGTTCATTCCCCCAATGTTGAAAAGGTAGAGATCATCAGACGCGGTAAAGTCAGACGTGCGAAGCTGTACTATCTGCGCGACAGAGTTGGTAAGAGCTCCAAGGTTAAGGAACAGCTTTAATCGTAAACTGAACCAAAATAGTTCAAAGGAATGCGGTGTATCCGAAAGGGTATGCCGTATTTTTCGTTTTTGTGTTTCAAACTAACTTCAGTCGCGTTAGCGGCGTTCCTGCGGCTCAGCGGCTTCATTGATTACTTTGGTGAAAAAACATGAAAATTAAAAAATAATGATTGATTTTTCTGCCGAAATATGTTACTATATTATTATAGAACTATATGCTCGATTATCGGGTATCACTTGGTATCGGAGAATTTATATATGAAAATGATCGGATTTTCTATCAAAAAAATATCGTTTGTGTTGATGGGAGTTGTTCTCGCAGCACTTTTCTGTGTTTCGTTTGCCACGGGGGCACTCGCGGCAGAGGAGGGCTGTGAGATAGCCTCTGTGACGCTTAATAAATCAAAAGCAGAGCTTACGTTTGAAATAAGATTGCCAAAGGATTATGTTAAGACCAACAAGTCGGAAACACTGTATCTTTTTGAGCTTGCGCCTTATCAGTCTATAGATGACATCAACACGCTTGAACCGGTCAAATCATTCAAAATTGACGACAAGATCACCCAAAAGCTCTCGTTCTATAACGGAAACGTGACACGGCTTTATTCGGGATTTGTTGTTGCGCTTCAGAATGACGATTCATCATACACTGCCTTGACAAGTGCGAAATATATCGATAATCCCGATGCTCTTGCGGAAAATACCGAGGCGTATCCTACCAAAAGCTCTAAAAAGGGACTTGGACTGCAGGTTTTCTCAGATGCACAGCAGCTTGGCGTTATGCACACGGTTGTCAATGTTGCGATAAACGAATATATGCTCGGCGAGAACAGTGACAATGCGCAGTCGTTCATCTATAACGGACGCACGTTCTACATCAATAAAAACAAATTAAAAGTTCTCGATCACACCGTGAAAACCTACACCGATGCCGGAATTAACGTTTATTTCAATATAATTCTGAGCGCACCAAGGGCAGAGGATCACGAGAACATCAAGAGCCTTTACTGCGAAGGAATTTCGGCAGACGCAAAACGCTTCGCACTCAACACAGAAAATGAAAACGCGATGCATTTCTTCCGTGCGTTCATGGACTATATCACGGCACGCTACACTCAGGCGAATCATGCTTACGGTTTCGTTCCGGGCATAATACTTGGCTATGAGGTCAATTCAAACCGCGTCTGGAACAATGCCGGACCGACAGATCTTGAAAGCTATGTTTCGTCTTACTGTGCCGCTTTCAGGATTGCTTATACGGCAATGACCTCACATTATTCGAATGGACGGGTTTATATCTCTCTTGCAAATAATTTCAGCGTTGCCGAGGGTGATAATGCGGCAGTCCCGGGCTCACTCTGTGACTATCCGGCAAAGGATTTTCTTGATCTTTTTGCCGAAAAAATAAAGGCAACCGGTGACATTCCGTGGGGACTTTCAATAAATCCTTACGCTTCCGATACCTCACTTACCGATTATTGGAATGACACACAGGCAACTGACAGCTTTGAAACTCCGTATATAACGATGAAGAATATCAACACTCTGACTCGATATATGAACGAAGAACAGCTTCTTTACAATTCACAGCCGAGGAGCATTATGATCGGTGAATTTGGAGTTTCGGGCGATCCCGGCACGGATAATTCCATGACTCTGCAGGCGGCGGCGTATGCGCTTGCATATTATACTGCCGATCAGAATGAGGATATTGATGCCTTCATTTATCACGGTCATGTGGATCATTCGGGTGAAGCACGTTACTACGGTCTTTGGACTAACAAAGAGGGAAGCGTTTCCGAGCCTGCGGCAAAGAAGCCGATATATAACGTCTTTTCACTTATCGACACCGAGCAGAGCGAAGCTGTTACAGCATTTGTCAAGCAGACCGTTGGCGACAGTGTGTTTGATGGGGTTATGGGCGGTAATGTGAAATATAAAATATTCAACAAGCGTACACTCCTCGCGTCCGAGAGCGTTGAAGCTTCCGAATTTCAAAAAGGCTACACGGCAAAGACGTTATTTGATCTCACCGGCGGCGATGACGAGGGATTCTATCCGACAGACGGTATCAATTATCTTGAGCTTCGTCCCAACGAGAGCGGCGACACCTCGGTACTTTATGCACTGATAAGCGGTACGCCGACCGAATATAAGGGTATTGGCAATAAGATACAGGACGGTGACTTCAATAAAGCGCAGTATATCACGGTGCGAATGATGATAACTGCTCCTGATACGGTTAATTCACTTGATCTGATGCTTCGCTTACAGTCAACCGGTGACGCAAAGGCCGACACGGTTGTTTATACCGGTGAAGCTTCGGTGAAGCCGAATGAATGGCAGGAGGTCAGCTTTAAAATAAAGGATCTTGTTTCACAGTCAGACGGTGACGTTGATCTAATCAAGCTTTGGGTTAAAACGGCGGACGGTGTCTCCGATGAGGGGGAATACGGAATCTGGCTTGAGAGTGTGGTTGTTCATACGAAAAACGGTATGGGCTTCTTCGGCTGGTTCTTCACGATACTGTTAGTGCTTCTGCTTCTTGCCGTTTTGGCATACGGTGTGCTTTATCTGCGTGCACAGTATATAAGAAAGCAGCGCCGTCTTGCAGCAGAGCGTCGTCGCCGTGAAATGCTTCTGCGTGGGCAGACGATGCAGACAAACGGGATACAGCGTATGTAGCCGCCACAGTCAAGTCAGCCTCGTCGTCCCGGCGACACGCAGGATTTTAACAATAACAGAGATATTTGATTTATGGGAGCTGTTTTCGGACGGCTCCTTTTTTTGTCGTAATTTCATATCAAAGTTCTGCGAAAGGGTGCGGAATTTTTTTATTTTGCGTCATTTTCCCTCTTGCTTGTCCGTATACATTAAGTAAACAACCGCGAGGGGGGATGACGGCTTGCGTGAGAGCGGTTTGTTTCCGGATATAATTGAAGATAGTGTACCGGGACACATTTACGGGCAAATATGTGAGCTTGTACGTATCGGTCGGGTTCGTACAGAGGATATTTCAGAAATACGTTTGCGTGCCTCTGAAAAAGCGAGTGTCACTGCGCTTGGCGAGAATATTTCGCTTGGTGAGTGTGTTTCGCAGGCTGAAATCTCAGAGTGCGTTACACGTCTTTGCCGAGGCTCGGTTTATGCTCATATGGAAACGATACGAAACGGCTACATTTGTACGCAGGACGGTATTCGTGTCGGTGTGTGCGGCAGACTTGCGGCAGACGGACGTGCTGTTAGCGAAATAACCTCCGTTAATATTCGTATAGCGCATATTATACGCGGCGTTTGTGAGCGTTTACTTAAGCTCTGTTATGAACCGCCCGTGATAAAGTCGCTGCTTATATATTCTCCTCCGGGCATCGGAAAAACAACGGTGCTGCGTGAGCTTGCGGTACGGTTCGGCGGTGAGCTTTCGCGGCGGGTTGCCCTTATTGACACACGCGGAGAATTGTATATTGAAAAAATGTTTTCGGGTACTATGTGTGACATACTGTCGGGATATCCGCGTGCACAAGGAATTGAGATTGCGACACGTACACTTTCGCCAGAGGTGATCATATGCGACGAGCTTGGCGATGCAGAGGAGGCAAGACAGATTCTCACGGCTCAAAACACGGGCGTCCCGATAATCGCCAGCGCACACGCTTCGAGCCTCGGGGGACTTCTTTCTCGGCCTAATATTCGTATGCTGCATGAGGCAGGCGTTTTTTCGGGATATGTCGGACTTTCGAGAGAGAGGGTGAACGGACGGATGGGACGGTGCTTTTCTTTTGACTATACTCCGCTTGAGGATATAAAGGAGTTATCGGCGTGCTGAAAATTTTCGGAGGACTTCTGATTATATGTGCGTGTACGGCGGTTGGTTTTTTTGCGGCGGCGATGTTCCGCTTGAGAGTTGAACAGCTTGAAGGCTTCAGAGGGCTTGTCAGCTACATAGGTGCGCAGATAGGTGTCTTTTTAACGCCGCTTGAGCGTATTTATGCCGATTTTAAGGATACACGTCTTGAAGCGTGCGGCTTTTTGGCGTTGCTGCAAAAGGGTGACGGAGAGACAGCGGTGCGTGAATGTCGGAGTAAGCTTTTACTCACTGATACGGAGATAAACGAGGCTATAAAATTCTTTCGCGGACTCGGGCGGCATGACGCAAGGGAGGAGGAGCGTCACTGTGCATATTTTGAAAAGAGATTTGGTGAGATGTGCACTGCGGCAAGCGCCGAAGCTCAATCGAAGGTACGGATCTGTCGGACGTTAGGCTTTCTATGCGGCATTATGCTTGCTGTGATTTTGATTTAGCAGATAATAAATAACGGAGAATGAATATGGATGTAAGCTTGATTTTGAAGGTTGCCGGAATAGGGCTGACGGTCAGTATTGCATATCAGCTCCTCGCAAAATACGGGCGTGATGAGCAGGCGGTGCTTGTGTCGCTTGCCGGAATAATTATTGTGATGCTGATGCTTGTTGATAAGCTTGGAACGCTTTTTTCAACCATCAGGTCGGTGTTCGGTTTCTGATTATGATAAAATACTGCGGTGTTGCGCTTTGTGCGCTTGCGGCGATTCTTATATTAAAGGGACAAAAAAGCGACTTTGCCGGACTTGTCAGCGTTGCAGCAGGAGTGATACTGCTCGGTGCGGCTGTGGTGACATTTTTGCCCATTTTTGAGTTTATTGAAAATACAATGTCCCAAACGAGCTTTTCGGAGTATATGACCGTGCTTGCCAAGGCGCTCGGCATAACACTTGCCGTACAGCTTTCGGCGCAGATCTGCCATGACGCAGGTGAATCGGCGATTGCTTCGAAGCTTGAGCTTATCGGTAAGGCGGAATTATTACTTTTAGCCTTGCCGCTTGTCGGTGAGCTTACAAAACTTGCGGCACAAATTATGCAGATATGAAGATTTTTAAGATATTGCTTGCTTTTTGCATCGTTTCTCTGTTTGTTATTCCGCTTTATGCTGATGACACGGCTGACGCAGAGCTTTACCGTGCCGATGAGTTTGATGCGGATTCGATAATCGATGCTCTGCCCGATGAGGTTAAACAGCGGCTTCCGGAAGGTGATATTTTTTCGGGCGATGACTTTTCCGAGCGCTTTTCTGCAGACTATTTCTTTTCATTAATAAAAGATACATTTCTTTCGCTTCTGTCGCCTGCCTTGAAAACGCTCTCAGTGACACTCGGTCTCATTCTTGCCGCGTCTGCGCTATCTGCCCTCAAGGGGATGGTACACTCGAGCGCGATGGTGTCACTTTTCGAATTTATATCGGGTTTATGTATCATGTTAACGCTTTACGAAACCGCCGCCGCACTTGTCGGTAGTGTTCAGACATATTTATACAGACTGACAGGCCTTGTCGGGACGATGATTCCCGTTATGATATCAATCGGTACAGCCGGGGGAAATGTTACATCATCTGCCGTAAGTGCAAATGGCATGATGCTTGCGCTTGCCTTTGTTGAAACGCTTGCCTCGCAGGTACTTTTTCCGATACTTCAGCTCTGCTTCGGTTTATCACTTGCAAGCGGAATCGGCCCTAACATCAGGCTTGTCGGTATATCGAAGCTCATACGCGGGGCTTTGACGTGGGTTATAGCACTTATCGGCGCGATAATATCTGCCCTCATGACCTTTCAGACATCTATTGCCGCAAGGGCTGACAGCCTCTCGATGCGTGCCGTGAAATTTGCCGCGTCGCAAACTGTGCCGGTTGTCGGGGGAATGGCGAGTGATGCAGTCGGCACGGTTGCGAGCAGTCTTTCGCTTGTTAAAAGCACGGTTGGATGGGTTGGCGTTATTGTCATTGCCATTCTGACATTGCCGGTCATTCTGAACGTGCTTTTGACACGGCTCGGAATCAGCATTTCAGAGACCGCGGCGGACGTTATCGGACTTGAGCGC
>JAZNFB010000403.1:0-2252 GCA_045588895.1 Candidatus Flemingiibacterium sp. | reverse complement strand
CGGACTTCTTTGCCATAACCTCAACAACCTCTTCATTAAGACCGAGGTTAAGGATGGTATCCATCATACCGGGCATGGATGCGCGTGCACCCGAACGAACGGAAACGAGAAGGGGATTCTCGAGATCGCCGAACTTCTTGCCGGTAACGCCTTCCATCTTAACGATGTATTCCATGATTTCAGCCATGATTTCATCGTTGATCTGTCTGCCGTCCTCGTAATACTGTGTGCAGGCTTCTGTGGAAATAGTGAAGCCCTGGGGAACAGGAAGACCGATATTGGTCATCTCTGCGAGGTTTGCACCCTTACCGCCAAGGATCTCACGCATATCTGCGTTGCCTTCGGAGAAAAGGTAACAATACTTTTTGCTCATTGGTGTGTCCTCCATATATAAAATATAATATTTGACGCGGTTAATTGCGAAGTAAGCCTATATTTTGGCATAGGTATACTTACCGCAAATTATATTATACCATATATTTTTGGAAAACGCTATAGATTTGATAAAAATTTTTCAACTTTTTCGCTTTTATTAACATTTAAGGAAATTGCACCGTGTTTTTATGGCATTTTATATAACTTGCCATGTAAAAACATCCTCTTTTTAACATGAAATTTATAGCGCCACAAAAGAAACAAAGAAGCATCATAGCCGTCCTCGTAAGGTGACGGCGGCTCAGTGGCTTCTTTGTTTCTTTAGCGCAGTTGCGCTCGAGTTGCGCTCAGTCGCTAACGCTCCAATTCGCTTTGATACCGTGACCGTTTGTCCGCCGCCACCTTGCGAGGGCGGCTATGGTGCTTCTTTGTTTGTTTTATTGTTGTAACGCCGTCTTGCGGCTGAAGTTAGTTTGGCGGTGGATAAAATAATTTTACTGAAAGAAAAATCCTTTTAACTACTTGCATTTTTTACCAAAGCATGGTACAATAATAACATAACCAGACGGGAGGGCGATGTCCTTGCCGTCAATTTGTGTTTTGATTTTGGAGAAAATTATGGCAGATATATTTGATTTGTTTAAAAAGATAGAAAAAACATCATCGGCATCAACAGAGCCTATAACCCATCTCATTGTCGGACTCGGAAACCCCGGCAAGGAGTATACTTTCACAAGGCACAATGCCGGTTTCATGACGCTTGATTATGCCGCGGAAAAGCTTAACATAAAGGTTGACCGCGCAAAATTCAAGGCGCTCGTCGGTGACGGTATGATCGGGAAACACCGCGTGCTTTTAATGAAGCCGCAGACTTATATGAATAATTCCGGTGAGGCTGTTACTGAAGCGGCGGCGTTCTACAAAATTCCGATGGAAAATATTATTGTTATCTGTGACGATATAAATCTCGCGCCGGGAAAGGTCAGACTTCGCCGAAAGGGAAGTGACGGCGGTCAGCGTGGACTTCGCTCGATTATAACGCTTTCGGGAAGTGACGAATTCCCGCGTATACGCATGGGAGTCGGTGCGAAGCCGCATCCCGATTATGATCTTGCAGATTGGGTGATCGGTCAGATACCAAAGGACGATCAAGAGGTATTCTTTGCTGCTATGGGCAAGGTTGTTGACGCGCTTCCGACGATACTTGACGGCAACATCGACAAGGCGATGAATATGCTTAACTGAGGTTTACATGGACGAAAGAATTAACATTATTTCGGAATCAATACTTCTCGAAAAAGAGTTTGATCAGATTTTAAAGAGTGTTCTCACTCGTCAGCACGAGGCGGCACATCCACTGCAGATAAGCGGTCTTTCAGACGGTGCACGTGCCGTTTTTTATGCCGGAGTGATACGCAGAGTTCGCGAAAAGCACGGGCTGCCGGCACTTATGCTCGTTTCCGATGAAAAGGACGGACTCAAGCTCTTTAACGCACTTTCAGAGCTTGGCTTGAAGCCGCTTATGTATCCGCTCCGTGACCTTGTTTTTCACAATATTACGTCCTCGCGCGAGTATGAGCACGAGCGTTTACGTGCGCTTGCGGCGTTTATTAATGCTGCGGACGGGGATAGCGTATACGATTGTGTTATTGCCGCGCCTGATGCCGCGATGCAGTATACCATGCCGATTGAGGTTTTGCGTGAAAATACGATAACAATTGACATTGATGTTCCCCTGCAGCTTAGTGAGCTTGTTTCACGTCTTGAAGCGAGCGGCTTTGTACGCTGCGAGCTTGTCGACGGCGTTGGTCAGTATGCGGTGCGCGGAGGTATTGTTGACATTTTTCCGCCCTACTGTGAGTATCCTGTGCGAATAG
>JAZNFB010000402.1:0-12636 GCA_045588895.1 Candidatus Flemingiibacterium sp. | reverse complement strand
CGGGACGTGTGCCGGTTATCGCTGGAACAGGCTCGAATGATACCGATTATGCAATTGATCTTTCGAAATATGCGTGCGATGTTGGAGCGGATGCGCTTCTTCTCGTTACACCTTACTATAACAAAGCAACTCCCAAGGGTCTTATCAAGAGCTTCCTCGCTGTTGCCGATGCAACCGACAAGCCGATCATCCTTTATAATGTTCCGTCGCGCACCGGATGCAACATCACGCTTCCCGTTTACCGTGAGCTTGCAAAGCATGAGCGCATCGTTGCAACCAAGGAAGCAAGCGGAAACATCAGCGCAATTGCAGAGATAGCCGCAGAGCTCGGCGACACTCTCGATATTTACAGCGGAAATGACGACCAGATCGTTCCAATCCTTTCGCTTGGTGCAAAGGGCGTTATCTCGGTGCTTTCCAATGTTGTTCCGAAGGAAACTCACGATATTTGTCAGCTTTGGTTTGAGGGTAAGGCAAAGGAGTCCGCTGACCTTCAGTTAAAGCTTCTTAAGCTTGCAAATTCGCTTTTCTGCGAGGTCAATCCCGTTCCCGTAAAAACTGCTATGGCGATGATGGGCTTCTGCTCTGAGGAAATGCGTCTGCCTCTTTGCGAGATGGAGGATGCTAACAAAGCAAAGCTTGCTGCGGTACTTAAGGAATACGGCGTTATTTAAGCTTGTTTCCAAAAGATAAAAATCAGGAGAATTAAAATGAAAGAAACACGAATACTGTTTTCCGGCGTTCTGGGACGTATGGGTAAAGCAACACGTGCGGCTGCAGAGGGAAGCGGTGAATATAAGATAGTTGCAGGTGTTGATGTTTCCCCGGCTGTTGACACGATTCCGATATTTGAGGACCCGTATGACGTTAATGTTGAGATCGATGCGATAATTGATTTTTCACATCACAGTGCAACTCCGAAGCTGCTTGAATTTGCAATTTCGAAGAATCTTCCGATAGTTGTTTGTACAACGGGACATACCGAGGAGGAAACCGCACTTATACATGAGGCGGCAAAGAAGATTCCCGTTTTCTTCTCGCGTAATATGTCAATTGGTATCAATCTTCTTATCGAGCTTACCAAAAAGGCGGCGGCGATTCTCGGTGAGGATTTCGATATCGAGATTGTTGAAAAGCATCACAATAAAAAGCTTGACGCTCCGAGCGGTACGGCGCTTATGATAGCGGATGCTCTTTCTGAAACTGTTGATTACGATGCCGAATATACTTATGAACGTCAGTCAAGACGTGAAGCGAGAAGAAAGAACGAAATCGGAATTAGCGCAGTTCGAGGCGGCACTATAGTCGGTGAGCATGAGGTAATGTTCTGTGGTGCTGATGAGATTATAACTGTCAGCCACAGTGCGGCGTCGCGTGACGTTTTTGCTCGCGGTGCGCTTCGTGCGGCGGCATATCTTTGCGGTAAGCCGGCAGGTTTCTATGATATGTCAAGAATGATTGCTGGTGAATAAAAATTGGAGGATCGCTTTATTTGGGTGGTCCTTTGTTTTTATAAGGCGATAACCATAAAAATAATGAAAAATAATATTTTTTGTTTTCTTCGACTGTATTCGACATGAGTTTTTTGTCGGGTATGGTATAATGGTGTCAACGGGTAATAAATGATTCGTGATCTGTGACGCTACCTTGGAGGGAACAAATATGAAAAACAAAAAAATATGTGCCATATTCGGTGAAAATCCGAGCGAGCTTGAGTTTGGTTATGACGAGGAGTATTATACCTGCGCCGTAATGAAATTTCGCTTGGTTTCTGCCATGCAGGATGCTCTTGCAGACGGCTATAGCGAGTTTGTTTCAACGCTTGATGAGGGCGCGGCAATGTGGGGAGCGGAGGCTTGTATTGCAATGAGATCACTTGGGACAAATGTAACGCTCACTGCTGCTCCGACAAGCGAGCGTCAGGCAGACAGATGGCATCCTGAGCGGCGTGAACGCTATTTTGATCTTATCGAAAAGGCGGATGAGCTGATATCACCGTGCGGCGATGAATATGGAGAAGATTACATACTGAAAAGCGCAGACCGTATTATCGTTGTCGGCAATGTATCACATCTGAGAATTGCTGAATTTTTGGAAAACGCAAGATCAGAGCAGATTGAGATTTGTGTTGTTTAATATGAATACTCGGGGAACGGGCTTCATAAATATAATCAAAAGGACGTCGAGAAGATCGGCGTTTTTTATTTTTAATCGGGGTGATTGATATGTTTGGAATAATGAATACGGTTCTTTCGCGGTTGCTTGTGATGTTTCTGCGCGTTTCAAACGGGGGTGTTTACGGTGGCACTTTTCCGCCTCCCTTAAGCGCCGCAAGAGAAAGGGAATGCTTTCGTCTTATGCGTGAGGAGGGGGATATGGAGGCTCGCGGCGAGCTTATTGAGCACAATCTCCGTCTTGTTGCACATATCGTTAAAAAATACTATTCCTCGGGCAACAACCAGGATGATCTCATTTCAATCGGGACGATAGGGCTTATCAAGGCGGTTGATTCGTTTGATCCGAAAAACGGCGCGCGGTTTGCAACATATGCAGGGAAATGTCTGCAAAACGAGATACTTATGTATTTTCGTGCACAGAAGAAGCTTGCACTTGAGGTTTCGATGAACGAGACGATTGATATTGACAAGGAGGGAAATCCACTGACGCTTGAGGACATCATCGCAACGGAGGATACTATTGCCGATGACCTCGATATAAAGCTCCGTTCAGCACGTGCCGTATCGATAATAAACAGTGAACTGACAGCGCGTGAGCGACAGGTGATTTCAATGCGTTACGGTATAGGAGGCAGGCAGGTGTTCACGCAGCGTGAGGTTGCAAATAAGATGGGTATATCGCGCTCATACGTCAGCCGTATCGAGGGCGCGGCGCTCAAAAAGATAAGCGAGAGTCTTGAGAGATATTCAATGTAGCGTCGAAAATACTCGAAATGTGGCTTCTTTTCTCGACATTATCGGCGGCACACATAAGTGATTTTCCTGATATAATGGTATTATTATACATGAAAGGAATTTAATTTTATGGATTCAAACAGTGTTACTCCCGAAGCCGAGCAAAAGAATGTCCAAAGCCCTGATGAAGCGTTATATTGGTATAATTCAACGCGTATCATAATTTCGAAGGTTGCTTATCTTATTGGTGTTAATAAAAAGCATTTTATCAACGATTACGATCCTCCGAGGCTTGAGATTTACGAGCTGCTTGAAAATAACAGCAGTGCACGTATAATCCGTGAGCTTTGCAGGCTGCGAACTGCGATCGAGCGTAACTTCAGTCATATTAATTCGACGATGCAGCGAGAATTTCGCACCATAATGACCATGCCGGAATATGTCCCCGTTGAGGCTATCACGTATCTTTCCGAAATGGGTATACAGTTGATAAAAAAGAGTAACCGCCAGACTGTTGATTATATCTGTGACATCAACCGTTTCATTCTTGACCGTATCAACAATTGCCGCGATTTGTTTCCGTTATGGCTTGATTTTTCATATATACGTGAGCTTTTTATAATGCCTGACGGACTCACCGTTGAGGGAACACGTGCTGCGGCGGCACAGTATTACGCAAACCGACTCAAATATCCCTATCAGATGTACATAAACTGGATTCCCGATGACTGCGGAAACATATTGTATAACGACAAAAAATTCTGTACGCTGCTTTATAAAATGCACGGAAAGGAATTTGATGATCTTAGCCGTGTCAGTGATGCTGGGAGTGCCGTTAAAAATAATATTTACGATTTTATAAATGCGTCTAACAAGACAATTATCGTTGTTGACTGTGAAAATTCCGACCCTTACAAGCTGATTGCGACGCTTAATAATCTTGATTCCGAAACAGTGTCGAAGATAAGCAAAATACTGCTTTATAACGATATTCATGCTTCGAGTGCATGGCAGATTTTTGACAGTCACTGCAAAGACACGCAGGTTGAGCACATTATGACGGAGCGCGTTAAACAGACCAAATCGCTGGTTGATATAAAGCTTTCGGTCGGCGTTTCGAAGGCGTTTTATAAAAACGGAGTTGATTCGTTTATTGTTGCATCGAGTGATTCGGATTATTGGGGACTTATCGATTCACTTCCCGAGGCTAAATTCCTTGTTATGGTGGAGCGCGAAAAGTGCGGCTCTGATATCAAAGCGGCACTTGTCAGCCGTGACATTTTCTATTGTTACATTGATGATTTCTGCACCGGAAATTCAGACGAAATAAAAATCGCCGCACTTATTTCCGAAGTGAAGCGTTATCTTGATGAGCATATAAATCTGAATGTGGAAATTATGCTTGATGAGGTTTATAAAAATACACGTGTCAGGATGAGCGATGCCGAGTGTAAGCAGTTTTACGCCAAATATATAAAACCGATGCACCTTGTTATTCTGGATAACGGGGACGTCAGAGCGGAGCTTCGGGAGAAATAATATGCATTAAGAGAGAATCGATTACGCAGCTTTTTGTGTTTCGGTTCTTTTTTAATGGCGTTAATTGTGAAGTTTATTTAAATATTCGTGTTTTTATTTGAAATAGGACGAAAAGTGTGGTATACTATATCTATATGACGTTATTTCGAAAAAGTTATGAGAGGAGTGACATGATGTCGGTGAAGTTTGACATTGAAGCGCGGCGGCAGAGCTTATATTCGGAACGCAGCTTTGCTGAAATGATGCTTGGAAACACATACCCCGTCCGTGTTTATGCAAGACATGGCGATGTTCTGCGCGGAACGGTTACAGTATCCGACGGCGACTCCTTTCGTGTACATACGGCGTACATTATTTGCGAATCCGGCAACGATACAGCTGTTACAGAGGCAAAAACGGTTGGCGTTATGATTGACAGGAATACCAAAGGAGTTTCGCTTGTTCTCGCGGTTGGTGAAAAGGCTACGTACGCATGGGCACAGCACGAGATCGCACAGGCTGTTGACTATTGGGAGTCAGGAAACGATCTGCGTATACTTTGCCTCTATGAGCGCTCCTGCGGTGCGGTGGTTTATACCGGAGACGGCAAGGGTAGGCGCTATCTTGTTATACGCATGAATCTCGGACACTGCGGCTTACCGAAAGGGCATATTGAAAAATATGAGACCGAAAAAGAAACCGCTGTTCGCGAGGTTAAAGAGGAAACGGGCGTTGAGATAACGCTTATCGAGGGATTTCGCAAATCGGTTGAATATTCGCTTTCGGCGCGTACAAAAAAGGAATCTGTATATTTCCTCGGTCGTTTTGACGGAGATGCCGTTAAAATTCAGGAGGCAGAGGTTAGCTCATACCGTTTGTGTCCGTATGACGAAGCGCGCCGGCTTATCACTTATGAAAATGACCGTGTTATACTTGATGCGGCTGAGGAGCTGCTTTCAAAAATCGAAGAATAAAAATCGGAGCTGTTTTGCTATAGATGCAGACAGCCCCGTTGTTTTTTATATTACAAAATTACCGTTTTCGAAGACCTTGATTTCACTGCCGTCAGCCTTGATACCGACGATCTCCATATCGGATGTGCCGATCATGAAGTCAACGTGATTTGCACTGCGGTTTCCGCCCTTGGCAAGCAGTTCATCCTCCGAAAGCTTTTCGCCGCCCTTCATTGTGTCGGGATAACATTCGCCGAGCGCAAGATGACAGGATGCGTTTTCATCAAAAAGGGTATTATAGAAAAGTATACCGAGGTTCGAGATTGGAGAATCGTGAGGAATAAGTGCAACCTCACCGAGTCTTCGTGACCCCTCGTCCGTGTCGAGCAATCTGTCAAGTGCACGCTTACCTGATTCTGCACCGTGTGCAATTACTGCGCCATCCTTAAATTCGAGCCAGAATTTGTCAATAAGCTCCCCCTGATAAGAGAGAGGCATTGCTGAATACACCTTTCCGTCAGCCTTTCTGCAGTCCGGCATTGTAAAGATTTCCTCGGTTGGCATATTGGGAAAGTAGCTTACCTTTGCCTTGCATTTCTCCGAGCCGCCCTTCCAGATGTGTCCCTCGGCAAGTCCGACGGTGAAATCTGTTCCGAGTGTATTTTTATAGCGAAGCGCCACAAATCTTTCGGTATTGAGAATCTTTGCACGGCGCTTGAGCATACGGTCATGCTTCTTGCACTTTTTAACGGGATCGCCGCGACCTATGCGGACCGATTTGAAAATTGCAGCCCACAGCTTCTTGACTGCATTTGAGGGCGTGTCAGCAGGGAATACCTTGGTTGCCCATGCTTCGTTTGGATATGCCGCGATAGTCCAGCGAAGTCCTCCCTCGTCCATAACCTTGTAAAATTCCTTGAATGCTTTGCGCCCTGCGAGTGTGCTCTCACGAAGCTTTTCACTGTCTGCACCGGCGAAAATGTCCGGATCCTCGGCGATTATAGCAATTGTTACACATCCCTCACGTGCATAGTAGTTACGTGATTCCGCACGCCATTCGGGAATCTCACGGAAGCGTTCAATATCCGCATAATCGAGACGTGTTCGTGCCGAGCGCTGATCCTCCCAGTTCATGATAACGTCCTTTGCTCCGAGCTTGAAGCATTCCTCCTGTACCATACGTCCGAGCTCTGCCGCCTCAAGCGCACAGCGCAGTACAACATAACGGTCAGGTGTAACATTTGCGCCCATAGTTGCGATTATACGGGCGTATTCACGAAGATTTTCTGTGAATCCCATGTCCGTTCCTCCTTAAATATCCATCAGCTCGAGCAGTGCCTCGGCGTAAATGCGCACTGCCGTATCAACAGCAGCAACAGTTGTATATTCGTTTTTTTGATGTGCAGTTTCGACCACTCCGGGCAGTGCAGGACCAAACGAAACGATATTAGGCATTGCACGTGCATAAGTGCCGCCACCCATTGAAAACGGCTTGGCATTATCCCCGGTGACACGGTTATAGATACTGCACAGCGTTTTTACAAATGCTCCGTTCTTATCAATGAATACCGGTGCTTTATGCTCGCAAGGCTTTACGCTGACACCGTACTGAGCGCAGTTTGCACGGAGCATTGTGAGTATGGCACTGTAGTTTTTGCAAACGGGATAACGGATGTCAACCGTCATAACAATATCGTCACCGCACACTTCGATAACTCCGAGATTGAGAGTAAGCTCGCCGCTGTCGGAATCGCTCATGTTTATACCGAGTCCGGCGCCGTCACAGTCATCATCAAATTTTTTTGTGATAAATTCGGAAAGCTTACAGGGGGATTCCTCATTGATCTTTTTCATGCAGTTAAGAATTGCATTTTCACCCTTGGCAGGCACACTTCCGTGAACGGAGATACCCTCTGCCGCAAAAGTTTTACCGCCGACTGTACATTCGCAGTAATCGGGAACCATATTGTGAGCGTTGCCTCCCGAAACCTTGTCGACTCCTGCTGCGGACTTAGGCATTGTAAGCTCGAACACTGCGATGCCTTTTTCTGCATAACCGACGGGGAAGGATGCATCAGGAGTGAAGCCGAAGGTTGGAAGCTCCTCGTTTGCCTTATAATATTCCATGTCAACCCATTCGCCGCGCTCCTCGGTGAGACCGAAGATTATGCGTACACGCTTATTGAGCGGTGCACCCGAGTTTGCGAGAACACGCATGGCGTAAATACACATCATTGCAGGTCCTTTGTCGTCCGTTACGCCTCTGCCGTAAAGTCTTTCTTCGCCGTCAATCGTGGCGCGTGTCAGAGCAAATGCAGGATAGTCCCAATCTGATCCCTCCGGAACAACATCAAGGTGCGCGAGTATACCGATCATTTCATCGCCTTCGCCAATCTCTGCCCAACCGAGCATATTCGAGCATTTTTTTGTGCGGAAGCCGAATGACTCACAGAGAGAAAGCGTATAATCAAGCGCATCTGCACAGGCTTTTCCGAAGGGATATTCATTATCGCCGTCGATGGCTACACTGGGGATACGGATAAGACCGTCAAGATCGGTGTAAAATTGTTCAATCATGGTTAATCTCCTTTATTCATGCTTTGTCGCTTCCGTCAGCAATACCGCCAACGATGCGGCTGTCCTTATCAAAATCAAGTATAGTCGAGAGGATGTAATTTGATACATACATTCCCTTGGTTGTGAATGAATATCGGTCGCCGTCATATTTCATGAAGCCGTTATCGATATATATCTGCAGTCGGCGTCCGTAAACTGCGTCGAAATTGATACCGAAGCGCGATTCAAATTCAGATGCCGAAATACCGTCGCAAAGGCGCAGACGCAGCATGATATATTCGCCGACACGCTCTGGTGGCGTAAGACGGTAAAATTCATCGATCGGCTGGGCGTTTTTGAGCTGTGACTCGGTGATACCCATTCCGTCACTGCCCATTATGCCGCCTCTTGAGATATCCGCCTCCATGGCATCTATAAAGAGCATAAGATCACGCTTTGTTGAAAAACGCATATTTGAAAAATACGAATGTGCCGCACAGCCAAATCCGAGATACTCGTCACAGTTCCAATATTTGAGATTATGACGGCACTCAAAGCCTGGACGTGCAAAATTTGATATCTCATAGTGACGAAAACCGCATACGCTGAGGTAGCTTACGCAGTCGAGATACATATCCGCCTCTGTGTCCTCATCGGGGAGAATCAACGTTTCGCGCATACGTGCAAACGGTGTTCCTTCCTCGATTTTCAGCCCGTAAACCGAAATATGCTCGGGTTCAAAGCTTGCCGCAAAGTTGAGCGTATTTGAAAAGCTCTCTGCGGTCTGAAGCGGTATGCCGTACATTATGTCGACGTTTATGTTATCAAATCCTGCTTTGCGTGCGGCGGTGAAGCTTGCCTCAAAATCGCTCGTTGAATGGATACGTGAGAGGGCAGTGAGCTCATCGGAGTTTGCACTTTGAAGTCCGAGGCTGAGACGGTTCACGCCGAGCTTGCGGTATTTTGTCAGCGCAGCAAGACTGACCGTTGCCGGATTTGCCTCCATTGTAAATTCAACATCTTTTGAAAGATTATAGCAGCGTGTTATCGTTCCTATAAGATCACACATCGTTTTAACTGGCAGTACAGTCGGTGTACCCCCGCCGATGAACACTGTGTCAACCGTATATTTCCGTGCCGCCGCAGAGTAATCCTCAAGCTGAAGGCGAAGCGCGTCAACGTAACGCTGCATAAGCTCATCTCCGGCGTTTGACTGCGAATAGAAATCACAGTATGCACATTTTGAATGGCAGAACGGAATGTGAATATAAAGCCCGAGCTTCTTTTTTTCCATAGAATTTCCCATACCGTTAGTCCTCATCACCGAGCTTGAGCACAGCCATAAATGCCTCGGGCGAAACCTCAACCGAGCCGAGCTGACGCATCTTCTTTTTGCCCTCTTTCTGTTTTTCAAGCAACTTCTTCTTACGTGTGATATCACCGCCGTAGCATTTTGCAAGAACGTCCTTGCGCATTGCTTTTACGGTTTCACGTGCGATAACCTTACCGCCGATCGCCGCCTGGATCGGTACTTCAAAGAGCTGACGAGGAATGTTATCCTTCAGCTTCTCGCAGATACGTCTTGCACGTGCATATGCCTTTTCCTCGTGTACGATGAACGAGAGCGCGTCAACGATATCTCCGTTAAGAAGAATATCGAGCTTGACGAGCTTTGAGGGAACGTAACGCGCAAGCTCATAGTCAAGTGACGCATATCCCTTTGAGCGTGATTTTAATGCATCAAAGAAATCGTATATGATCTCGTTGAGAGGGAGATTGTAATGAAGCTCGGCGCGATCTGTATCGATATAGGTCATGTTGATAAACTCGCCGCGTCTGTCCTGACAGAGCTCCATGAGACCGCCGACATATTCGGGAGGTGTGATTATCGAAGCCTTGACCATCGGCTCATATGCAGTGTCGATTTCATCGGGATTCGGATAGTTTGACGGATTATCGATACGAACCTGCTCGCCGTTCTTTAAGTCGATATTATAGATAACGCTCGGTGCGGTTGTTATAAGGTCGAGATTAAATTCACGTTCAAGACGCTCCTCGATTATTTCCATATGAAGAAGTCCCAAAAATCCGCATCGGAAACCAAATCCGAGTGCTGCAGAGGTTTCTGCCTCAAATGTCAGTGCGGCATCGTTGAGCTGAAGCTTTTCGAGCGCATCCTTGAGGTCGCCGTAACGCGCGCCGTCTGCCGGATATATACCTGCGAAAACCATCGGGCGCACTTCCTTAAAGCCTGGAAGCGGTTCTGTTGCCGGATTATTTGCGAGCGTTACAGTATCGCCGACGCGTGTATCGCCGACCGACTTTATGCTTGCCGTGAAATATCCAACGTCACCTGCGGAAAGAAACTCGCCCGATTTGAGTCCGAATGCATCGAGGTAACCGACGTCAACAATGTCAAATTCCGCACCTGTGCTCATTAACTTAATGCGGTCACCTGCACGAAGTGTACCCTCAACAACACGGATGTTTACGACAACGCCGAGATAACTGTCATAATACGAATCGAAAATGAGACAGCGAAGGGGTGCATTTTCGTCACCGTCCGGGCAGGGAATATCGGAGATTATTTTGTCAAGTACCTGATCGATATTGAGTCCCACCTTTGCCGAAACTGCGGGACAGCCCTCAGCAGGTATACCGATAATATCCTCAATCTCGCTGCGTACCTTTTCAACGTCTGCTGACGGAAGGTCGATCTTGTTGATAACCGGAACGATTTCAAGGTTATTGTCAATTGCAAGATATGCGTTTGCGAGAGTTTGCGCTTCAACTCCTTGGGTTGAGTCAACGATGAGCAGTGCGCCCTCGCAGGCATTGAGTGAGCGTGAAACCTCATAACCGAAGTCAACGTGACCGGGCGTGTCGATAAGGTTCAGCGTGTAAACGACACCGTCGGGAGCATGATAATCGAGCTTGACGGCACGGGCTTTTATAGTGATTCCGCGCTCACGCTCAAGGTCCATATTGTCAAGCAGTTGTGCTTCCATGTCACGTGTTGCAACGGTTCTTGTATATTCAAGTATACGGTCGGCAAGGGTTGATTTGCCGTGGTCTATATGTGCGATTATTGAAAAATTACGGATTTTTTTCTGTCTTTCGGTTGACATTTGAAGTACCTCTCAGTCTTGCTTGGTAAAATATTTTATCGGGTCAACGGCTGAATTGTTTTCGTATACGTTCAGATTCAGATGCGGACCGGTTGTGTATCCAGAGGTGCCGACGTTGGCTATGACCTGTCCCTTTGTGACCTTATCGCCGACGTTGACACGGTAGCGGGAGAGATGCGAATAGAAGGATGCGATACCTCCGCCGTGACTCACCGTTATGTAATATCCATCGGCATAGTTATATGAGCATTCGACGACGGTTCCGTCATTAACGGCATAGATTTCTGTTCCGTACGGCGCAGGGATATCGATCCCGCGATGGAACTGCGGTTTGCCGGTTACGGGATGAATGCGCTGACCGTATCCGCTTGAAATGCTCATGTACTCCGCAGGAAGAGGCCAAAGAAATTCACCGCCGACATAACTTTGATTGGTTGTTCTTGCAAGGTATTCGAGAAGCTCCTCTCTTTCCTTGCTGTACTGCTCCTCCATGGCGGCGACGTTTTCAAGATCCTCCTCGGCACTTGCCAACTTGTTTTCACTTGTTGCGACTAACTTTTTTGCCTCCGCAAGATCAGCCTCAAGATCGCTTTTCCGTTCTCCGAGATTTTTTACCTGCGTATCAAGTGCGGCCTTGGCTTCTGTCAGTTCAGCTCTTAAATTTTTGAGACTTTCGATACTGTCGTTGTATGTTTCAAGAAGCTGCTTGTCGTATTCAAGCATACAGGTGAAGCGGTCGATTTCCATAAAGAGCTCCGTGAGTCCGTTTGATTCGAAAATTATCGAGAGAAAATCGATGTTACCGTCCTCACGCTTGGCACGGATACGCTCGCGGACGATATTATATGCGGCATCAAGCTTTTCGTTTTCGGCGGTTATTTCGAGGTTCTTTTCTTCGATTTGTTTGTTGTAACCGTCAATCAGCGCAACCGTTGCTTCGATCTCGATGTCAAGCGCATATATTTTGTTATCTATTGCCTGCTTTTTTGCAAGTGAATCTGCGTAACCCGTTTGGGCTTCTGCAACTGCGGCTTCGGCTGCTTCTCTCGACTCGGTTGCCGCGGCGAGCTTGTTTTCAAGGGCTGTCAGCTCCGATGATGCAGTATTCGCTGCCGAGAAAACAGAGCTGCTTGCGGTTATTATCACTGCCGACAGAACTGCAAGAATCAGGCAGAGTATTCTTTTATGCAATTTGATTCCTACCTTATAAACATAATTATACCATTATATTATATCGCATATCCTGCGTTTTGTCAAGTATCAGAAAGGCACAAACGCCGATTTCCTGCATAAAATAATCCCTCACACAAGTCAAACTCATAAGCTCACTTCGCGAGGGATTTTTGTATTATTTTGTCAGTCTTTCCAAATGAAATTATAGTTGATCGATTCTCCGCCGTCAACGAGGATGCTTTGTCCTGTGCAGAATGTGTTCGTAACCGTCAGAAAATATGCCCATTCCGCAATTTCCTCTGGTGTTGCCCACTTTTTTAATGGTGTTTCGTCCATTATCATGGACCAGAGCTCGGGATCGTTCATAACACATTCATTCAGCGGAGTAAGGACACC
>JAZNFB010000401.1:0-2031 GCA_045588895.1 Candidatus Flemingiibacterium sp. | reverse complement strand
AGAGAGCGCATATCAATACTTGCAGATGCTTTTGAAGCCTTGCTTGCTTCGTTATATCTTGATTCCGGTTCACGTGAGGCAGTTGAAAAATTTCTGATGCCGCTTGTTATTCCCGAAATCAAGCAGTTTATGGAAAACGGCAAGAATAAGGATCATAAAACCTTGCTTCAGCAGATCGTACAGCAGGAAAAGGGCGAGATTCTTGAATATGTTCTCGTTGGCGAATCGGGTCCAGACCATGCAAAGACCTTTACCGTTGAGGCGAGACTGAACAGTAACGTCATCGGTCACGGAAGCGGTAAAAGCAAGCGTGAAGCCGAGCAGATGGCGGCAAAGGAAGCACTCATCCTTTTCGGAGACAAATGAGACATATTAATATTCCGATCTTCATTCCGCACTTAGGATGCCCGAATGACTGTGTTTTCTATAATCAGCGCAAAATATCGGGCAAAGCGGAGTTTGACATACGCTCGGTTGAGGCTGAACTTGAGAGGGCAACGAAAACTATCGACTACGACACCTCTGAGGTTGAAATTGCCTTTTTCGGCGGCAGCTTTACGGGAATTGACCGTGGGGATATGATATATCTCTTAAACCTTGCAAAGCGTTACATCGACATGGGTAAAGCGCAGTCGATACGTCTCTCAACCCGTCCCGATTATATTGACGGCGAGATACTTGGTATTCTGAAAAAGTACGGTGTTACCGATATTGAGCTTGGCTTGCAGAGTATGAGTGAGAGTGTGCTTTCGGCATCAAAGCGAGGTCATACGGCAGAGGATGCAAGACGGGCGTGTTCAATGATAAAGGAATGGGGATTTAATCTTGTCGGTCAGATGATGATCGGGCTTCCTGAGTCAACGCTTAAAGATGAGCTTTATACGGCAGACGAGATAATTTCGATGGGCTGTGATGGGGCAAGGATATATCCGACTGTGGTTTTTTCAGAAACCGAGCTTTGCACTATGATGCAAAACGGTGGCTATGCTCCGCTCACCATGCAGGATGCCATTACACGCTCGGCGGCAGTGCTTGAGGTTTTTACGGAGTGTAACATTCCCGTGATACGTCTCGGGCTTTGTGCGGCGGATAACCTTTTTGTCGATGGAACAATCGTCGGCGGAGCTTATCACAGTGCTTTCGGCGAAATGGTTTATTCAGAGCTTTATTATAAAAAAATATGTGAATATATCGTTTCTCACAGCCTTGGCGACAGTATATCGGGACGTGACGTGACGGTTTATGTTCCGCACGGCGAGGTCTCAAAGGCTTCGGGGCAGAAGCGTGCAAACAAGGTGCGTTTGTGCCGTGAGTACGGTGCTCGTGAGGTTAAGATCGTCGAGTACGGTAATATGAAAAAATATACGGTTCGGGTTGTTTGCCGCGACCGTTAAACAAAATCAGGGAAAGGAGAAAATCAAACATGTACTTAAAATCACTTGAGCTGTTCGGATTCAAGTCCTTTCCCGACCGCACTGTGCTGAATTTTGACTGCGGTGCAACGGTCGTTGTCGGCCCGAATGGAAGTGGTAAATCAAATATATCCGATGCGATGCGTTGGGTACTTGGCGAGGTTTCGTCCCGTCAGATACGCGGAACAAAGATGGAGGACGTAATATTTGGCGGTACTGACGACAGAAAGCAGATGAACTTTGCCGAGGTTACGGTAACTTTTGATAATTCCGACCGTCAGATGGACATTGCATTCGACGAGGTTTCGGTAACACGCCGTTATTACCGTAAGGGCGAGAGCGAATATTTCATTAACCGCAAGCCGGTACGTCTTCGTGACATACATGAGCTTTTCATGAATACGGGCGTTGGACGAGAGGGTTATTCAATAATAGGTCAGGGACGTATTGCGGAAATTATTTCGAGAAAGAGCGAGGAGCGCCGTGCCATATTCGAGGAAGCGGCAGGAATTTCCAAGTATCGCTACAAAAAGGAAGAGGCTGAACGCAAGCTTTCGAGCGTTGACGATAACTTAACAAGACTGCGTGACATTATGTCCGAGCTTGAGGGACGTGTCGG
>JAZNFB010000400.1:0-3496 GCA_045588895.1 Candidatus Flemingiibacterium sp. | reverse complement strand
TTGAGCGATTTTGTCTTGAGTCTCTGCGGCAGCCCTCACAGCGATGGCTGTCGTTTTTTATCAAAAATCCGAAATATAAGGACTGATTCAATGAACAGTGACAATCAAAAAAAACCTCATCGTCTACTGCGGCGTGCAAAGCGTGCACTTCCCAAAAGTCGGCATCTATCCGCAACACAGATAATTCTGATCGGCTTCATTCTCCTGATTATCCTCGGAACGCTTCTTTTAATGCTTCCGATTTCTTCACATGACGGCACTCCCACTTCCCTGCGCTCCTCACTTTTCACGGCAACAAGCGCAACCTGTGTAACGGGACTTATCGTTGAGGATACAGGCACGCACTGGAGTCTTTTCGGTCAGATTGTAATTATAACGCTGATACAGATCGGCGGACTCGGCTTCATGACCATGGCGGTTATGATGTCAATATTCTTAAAGCGACAGATAACACCGAGGGAACGCTTACTTGTTGCACAGTCGCTCGGACTTACGGGTGTCGGCGGTACGGTTAAATTGGTACGCCGTATTCTTATAGGCACGTTCACAATTGAGGGCATCGGTGCTGCTGTACTCGCAACGCAGTTTGTTCCGATTTTCGGATGGGGAAAGGGTATCTATTACGGTATCTTCCATTCGATATCGTCCTTCTGCAATGCCGGCTTTGATATACTCGACGGCACGGCAGGATATGGCGGAAATTTCACAAGTTTTACATCCCTAAACGGCAATCCGGTTATAACGATAACGCTCATACTGCTTATAATAATAGGCGGTATCGGCTTCATCGTCTGGGATGACATCGTGAATTTCATCAGGGAACGCAAACGCTTTTCGGTATATTCGTGCTTTATTCTCACAATCAGTGCCGCACTCATTTTCGGCGGCGCACTGCTTATCGGTATTTTCGAATGGAACAACCCCGAAACAATCGGAAATATGTCATCAGGCGACAAAATCCTTCAGTGTCTTTTCCAATCTGTAACAACACGAACCGCAGGAATTGACATGATAAATAATGCCGCAATGACCGAATCCTCAAAGCTTGTCTCAATGCTTTTGATGCTCATCGGCGGCGCGAGCGGTTCAACGGCAGGCGGAATAAAGGTTGGAACATTCGGCGTTATACTCTTTGCAATAACCGCATTTGCGAAGGGCGAAAAGGAGCTTGTCATACGCAGCAGACGTGTACCGCATGAAACAGTGATCCGTGCCTTAACCATCATCGGCATAGACATTTTCGCTGTGATCACGGCAACGCTTATAATCGTTGGTACAACAAACAGCGTCAGTGTCGTTGATGCTCTGTATGAAGCCTTCTCGGGCATTGCAACCGTCGGACTTTCGCTTTCAATAACGCCAATGCTCTCGCTTGCAGGACACATTGCTATAATACTCTTAATGTTCTTCGGCAGAGTCGGAGTTCTGACGATAACCTATTCGATACTCTTAAAACAAGCAAAGAGAAACAGCCTTGTAACCTATCCCGAAATCAATATGATGATCGGCTGACACGGAAAGGATGATATAAAAATGAAAAAAAGCAACAAACGCAGCTTCTGCATAATCGGACTCGGCCGCTTCGGTCAAACTCTCGCAGTTAACCTTGCAAAAACAGGACACCAAGTGCTTGCAATTGATATTGATGAAAATATAATCAACGTCATCGCAGACACGGTTACAAACGCAGTCGTCGGCGATCCGACAAACGAAGCGGTACTTCATGCCGCCGGCGTCACCGATTACGACTGTGCAATCGTCGCAACTGCCGAAAACATCAATGACAGCGTGCTTACAACCATTCTTTTAAAGGAAATGGGAATCAAGCAGGTCGTTGCACGTGCCGGAAGTGAGCAGCACGGGCGCGTACTTGAAAAGATCGGCGCTGATATGGTCGTTTACCCGGAGCGTGACATGGGCGAAAAGCTTGTGCATATTCTCGACCGAAACAACGTGCTTGAATACATCGAGTTTTCGGATACACATTCGATAGTCGAGGTTGCAGTGCCTGAGGAATGGGTTGGCAAATCGCTTATTGAGCTTAATGTGCGCCGTCACTTTGGCGTAACGGTTCTTGCGGTTGGTGATGAAAACGGAATGACAAACATATCGCCCGATCCGGCAAGGAAGTTTATTGCGACTGACACGGTTGCCCTCCTCGGCGAGAATAAGGCGATTGATAAGTTAACGAAATAGAACAACATAAAAAAGTCCGATGCGTTCAAAACATCGGGCTTGTTTTTATTAAAAAAGAAAAACGACCTGCGAAAAAACAAGTCGTTTTCTGGTGGGAGCGGGTGGATTCGGACCACCGAAGTCACTGACAACAGATTTACAGTCTGCCCCCTTTGGCCGCTCGGGAACGCTCCCATATGGAGCTGGTGAACGGAGTCGAACCATCAACCTGCTGATTACAAATCAGCTGCTCTGCCATTGAGCCACACCAGCATTTCTTGATAACAGATATATTATATCACTTCAAAGCGTATTTGTCAATAGGTTTTTGAAATATTTTTTGAAATGTTTTTTATTTTAATAGTTCATCTCTTGATTTCTTATATCTTTTATGATATAATGTTACAGTATCAAACACAAGCGAGGCAAAATAATGACCGCAAATTATCACACACATACAGCACGGTGTCATCACGCAACAGGCACCGAGCGAGAATATATTGAAGCCGCAATCATGCGAGGACTTAAGCTGCTCGGCTTTTCCGATCACTGTCCGCAGTTTTTCCCGGTTGACGATTATTATTCATACTTTCGTATGCGTCCCGAGGAAACGGATGGTTATTTGAAAACGCTGACCGAGCTTCGTCACGAGTACCGCGATGACATTGACATAAAAATCGGCTTCGAGGTTGAATATTACCCGGAGATTTTTGATAAGCTGATGGATTTTCTGAAGCCTTATAGCCTTGACTATATCATCCTCGGTCAACATTTCCTCAACAACGAATACGACACATTCATCCATTCAACCGGCAAAAATCACACCGCCGAACAGCTGAAAATTTATACAGATCAAACCCTCGAGGCGATCTCCACAGGCAAATTCACTTATATAGCACACCCGGATGTATTTTACTTCGACGGGGACGAGACGCTTTACGAATCGGAAACCCGACGGCTCTGCGAGGGCGCAAAAAAGCTCGGTATACCGCTTGAGGTGAATTTTCTCGGGCTTGCAGAGGGACGTCACTATCCAAGCGAGCGTTTTTACCGTATTGCCCGAGAGGTGGGATGTGACTTTGTTTTCGGCTGTGATGCTCACTCTCCGGATGCCGTCATGAACCCGGACACATATAAAAAAGTCTGCGATTTCGCAGAGAAGATTGACATCACACCGCTTGAGCGTATCAATCTTGTAAAAATATAACCCTTAACCGGCTCTGTTGGGTCGGTTTTTCCTTTTGATAAAGCCTATAAACACAAAAAAAGCTGTCTGCGTTTTAATTGCAAACAGCTCATTTTTAATTCTGATCAAACCAAT
>JAZNFB010000399.1:0-2801 GCA_045588895.1 Candidatus Flemingiibacterium sp. | reverse complement strand
TTCCTAAGACCGCTTGGCCTCCGACTTGCTTGGAAGATCGCTTTTTATCACGAAATATGCCGAGTCAAAATAGCGGCTTCCCGTATCCTTAACCATTATTATTCTTCTCTGACAGCCCTTTAACATTTTCATAAATAGCTCCAATAGGGGAGATATCCCCTTGATGATTTTATGTAATTATCGGCGTCTTGAAAAAATTTATTCAGTTTGCTTATAAAAAGGGAAAAAGTCGTCGTCATAAGTCCTGACGGCGACTTTCGATAAACTCACTGAAATTGTTAACTACACGTTTTTCAAGCTCACTTTGGTAAAATTTCGAGCGTTTTTCAAGAACCTTCATTCTTTGTGCCCTCTGCCTTGCAACATCATCCGGTATATCGCACAGCTCAACGATATCCTCGCTGCTTGTCGCGCCAAGCTCGTGAAGCACGCACGCAGGAGCAAGTAATCTCACGGCGAACAAGTCAGCCTCATGCTCACTTTTGAGCTTCCTGTCTTCCGATAGAAATCTGTAGGAAAGGTATTTGTATTCATGCCCGAGCAGGATGTGCCCAAGCTCATGTGCGAGAACCATTCGCGACTGGGATACGGGTAGTGTGTCGTCATAAACAATAATCCAGCGTCCGCACGTGTAAATGCTTGCTCCGGACTCGTTTTCGCGCAGCTCGGATACATCTGAATTGCGCATAACGCGAATCCCTGCCCTCTGCGCTGCGGAGAGTAATTTTACCGGAAGACGGTGCACATCAAAATCGAGCAGACAACGCCATGCCGCATCTCGGCAGGACGCATAAATGCCGTAATAATTGTACATTATCAGAGATCCTCATCAGTTTCCGGCATTTCGACAAGACGGCGCAGCCGCTCGCCGGATATCTCCTCACGTGTTGGGGCAACCGTACCCCTCTCGGATTTTGCGGCGCGGAATACATCATAGCTTTCGTTATCAATGAGCGCGTCGATCATGGCTCTAATTTCCGGGCAGGTGCGGTACTCGCGAATAATTACCGTTTCTCTTTCCGAAAGGATGTCAACCGACGGATCGCAGTCGTATCCCTTGAGCCAACCCTCGCTTACATTAAGCGTTTCGCATAAAATTGCGTGCCGCTTGCTCTTTGGCTGAAAACGCGAGCTTAAATACTGTGAAATTGCGGATTTGGGTATTCCCGTGAGCTTTGAGAGCTCTGCCTGAGTAATTCCGCGTTTTTGCATGGCTGATTTTAAACGTTCGCTGAAATCGGACATTTTCATCTCACTTCCTTATCGTTCGGTGCAGATTTCTGAAAGAAATGGTTTAGAAATTGTAAACTTATATAAATATTATAGCGAATAGTTTAACAGAAATCAAGGGTTTCGACAAAAAAATAATTAATTCGCGCAAAAATCTGCACAAGTATTGACACCGCGTCGAAAAAAATGGTATAATAGTTCAGAAAATCTGAACAAAATACAATTTGAGCAAAGAAGCTTTTTATTTTTGGAGTGCAAGTTCAGAAAAACCAAACTATGAGGTGAATCAACATGAATCTTTACAAATCCAATCATTTTGTTTTGACGGAAATACGTATCACGGGGAAAAAAGAGACGGGCGGAATTCTTTGTTTTGAGGGGTTGCCGTCGGTATACGGTTCAGCTAAAGAGATCGTTGCGCTCGAGGATGGGGTGGTGCTTCGCGCGGGACGCAATAACGATATTCACTCGCGAGAGCATAGAATCGGCATTGCCGTTACAATGACGGGGCATAACGGTGTAACCGTAACATACGGCAGACTTGCATGCAGATTGGTCGATGAGGGCGATTATGTGCGTAAGGGCGAGGTGATCGGCATTGAAGGCTCGAGCGGAACCGGCGATGGAGAATATTTAACGCTTGAGTTTCGCAGGAACGGAAGACGTGTCAACGGATGTGAATATCTTGGAATTCCCGCACGTGTGGCAGAGTTTCATCCGCCGCACGAGCCTGATGCGGATGTTGTATGCCGTGTGTGCGGACTTAACGATCGTATACGTACATATATCGAAAGCTGTCCCGATGCACACGAAATGTGGAAAAAGGTAAGACTTCATCTTGAACGTGCAAAATGATTAACATTATTCCTTTGCAGTGCATACAATGAAAATGAGGATGCGGTCAAGCGGCCGAATCCAAATTCATACAGTATGATTTACAAGGAAGGATGGATATATTTATAATGGCAGATAACAGAAACTGCAATACGGCAAGAGAACGCACCGGGCTTCACGGGGGCTGCGGAGTGGTCATTGACACCTATCAGGTGTTTGATTCCTGCCGTGATCGTGATTGCTTTGAAGATGTACGTGTATTTCTCGACGATCTCGGGCAGAGCATTATTGAACATACCTCGCAGATTAGGACAAAATCGGCACAGATCTGCTCATCGGGTATAACAGTTGAACCCGTGCAGCTTTCCCGCGGTTTTTACCGTGTTACCGTACGTTTTTATGTACGTCTTGAGCTTGAGGCGTGCATGTGCCCCGGCAAGCCGCAGTGCTTTACCGGTTTGGCAGTCGTCGAAAAGTCGGTGGTGCTTTACGGCGGAGAGGGCTCGGTACACGTTTTCAGATCCGGCACGACCGGCGACAGCTTTTGCAGTGCTCCCGATTGCGGTGAGATGAGCAACAATCTTCCCATTGCGGTAGTGGAAACGGTTGACCCCGTTATCCTCGGAACAAGAGTAGCAGAGCCGGCGACCTGCTGCTGCAAGTGCTGCTGCACCTGCTCGGATATCCCGATGTCTGTTCGCGGAATGTTTGGTGATCTCTGCGACGACGGCGCACGC
>JAZNFB010000398.1:0-2142 GCA_045588895.1 Candidatus Flemingiibacterium sp. | reverse complement strand
AGAAGTGCCACGAAAAACATATATTTATGTACAGACAGAACTCTTATTTTGATTCCGATAAACACAAGCAGACATACAAGAATATGTACTGCTGCAGCTATGATATAAAGCATATATCGCCTTTCTTATTTTACGACGGTGACGGTAATGTCAAGTCCACAAAATCGCGGCAAAATAAACTCAATGTCCTTTTCGGATGCCTGGGAGAGAATGAGTCGCAGTTTGCCGTCGTTTGTAATTCCGAGAATATCGTTAAGTCGGATTTTGCCGGTGAGCATTTCATTGGCTTCGTTTAAGGTATGACCGTTAAGGTCAAATTCCAGCATAACGTAGGTCGATACCTTCTTTTCTGCGAGTGCGGCAAAATTCTCTACGCACTCTTCAAAGTATTCGGCGTTCATTATGTGAGTTCCGCTGATATACTGCTTTTCAGCAAGGGCATTGCCGTAATCGTATGCACGCAGAAGCGACATCTGCACGAGGTCACGCAAAATCTTGAAAAGGTTCACATAGTAAAGCGAACGCTGTCCCATATCTGCGTGCCACAGAAAAATCATCAGTACAAGCTCATCGCCGCGGTAAACGCCTGCCGCATACATGGGATATTCGCTTTTAAGCTCGGTGTTTCTCCATATACCGCCGTCACGAAGCTTCTCTATAACCGGAGCATAGGTCTGCAGGGAAACAGAGCGTGCGGCAATGTCCAAAAGATCTCTTGAGGCAACCTCAAGCCGTCCGAAAGCGTTATTTGCGTTTACGGAATATACCGAGATGCTTTTGTTTTCAAGTATCTCCTCGAATGTTTCGATTGTACGAAGATATAGCTGCTGCGGAGCAACGGTGTTGAGCTTTCGTGTAATGTCGAAAATCTTGCCAAAGCTGTCCTTTGAGCTAATGATCTGCTTCTTGAGGTCCTTTTTCTCACGAAGGGTATCTTCGTATATCTCGCCTGTGAAGATAAGCTTGTCTTCGAGAAGCCTGTTCTGTTCCTCAAGGTATTTGGCGTGCTCCTCTTTTTTTAAATTGACGTAACCGCAAAGTCCACCCACTAAAAAGAAGAATACAAATGCGAGCCAATTCGTCGGCTCATAGAATATCGTCAGCGGATCAGTGCCTGCCATAACCTTTGCGATAAAATACGAAATACTTGCAAGTGCCGATGACGCGATACCGAAGGACAAACCGTACAGCGTTGCCATAATAACGATAAATATCGTTCTGAAATCAACGATTGAAAAGATAACAGCAGAATCGGTTATATGTATAAACAGCTCCGACAGGAAGAAAAGCAAAAACAGCTCTATGATTTTTATCGCAAAAGAATGTTTTGAAAGCCATTTTTTGATTGCGTCCAAAAAAGTTTCGGTTTCATCTTTTTTGGTATTGAGATAAAGTGCGTACTGATCCTCTAAATCCTCGAGAACGGATACTTTTGCAAACCAACCGTATTCGTTTCGCAGTGCTGTGTTCGTGGTTTTGATAACGCCAGCGGTATGGCACTCGGTAAATTCCGTAGTTACACCGGGAGCGATTATTTTAAGCCTCTCGGCAAAATCGGAAAATGTGAGGTGAAACTCATCACCGACACTTAAAACGCCACTGCCGGCTTTCCAGTTATCAACGATACGGATAAGCAGATCGGACAAATCAGGCAGAGAAAGGAAATGCATCTTTGCCGTGGACGATTCCGGAATACATACGGTTTTACCCGAGGATATCTGTTCAAATACACCATAAAGGAAATCGTTTTTATATACTGTGCTGTATAGATATGGAATCTGTACGGTTTTTATATCAAGCGAGTAGCGCTTTGCGTAAAATTCGCAAAGCTTTTCGTTAGCGGATGCCATTATAGCCTTATCGGTTCGCTCGCTGAATGAAGAATCGAGCGGAGAAAGATAGAGGATTTTTACTTCCTTTTGCAGCTCTGCGGAGAACTGCAGAACCTCACGAAGCTCCTCTGCATCACTCTGATCGGTGGACTGGAATTTAAGTCCTGCCGAGAAAAAGACGATGAGGTCAAATTCGTAGGTTTCAAGTATAGACTGGACGGAGGGCTTGCGCACACGGAACAGCTTTATTCGATCAGATCCGCCGAGATCGGTATTGCCGACCACCATAACCTTACTTTGCGGGAAGGTA
>JAZNFB010000397.1:0-2207 GCA_045588895.1 Candidatus Flemingiibacterium sp. | reverse complement strand
AAGGTATGACATCCAAACTAAAGTCGGATAGGTTGCAATCTCGTTACAAACGGTGAGCATAAAGTCGGTAACCTGAGTGTCCTTATACTGCATTATCGCTTCGATGATATCATCTTCGGTGACAGTGCCGTTGCTGTTTCCGATATTGTGAAGCGTACCGTCGGCGTGGTTGTTGAGCATGATACCGTTGGTTTCATATTTTTCGTAATACGTTTCGGGGTCGAATGTATCAGAGAAGCCGCCTGCATTTTTGTAGGTGATTTCAAGAGCCTTTGCTCTATCGATCTCCTCGCCGAATCTCTTGGAAGCGTTAGCCCCCTCGGGAATTTCATCGGCAGCAACAAGCGAAAACTCATCCATGCAGTAATCCTGGAAATACTCAACGTAACCTGCACCGCAGACATTTATATGCTTAAGTGTGGAATCAAGGGTTACATAGTATTCAACCTTCTGCCAATCGTTGCCGCAGTTTACGACGAGAGTTTCCATTTCATCGTCATCATAGCTTACAAACTCGACACGAAGACTTGTCACCTCGTCCTGATTATATGTGCGAAAATAACCGACGAATTTATAAATGCCGGGTTCAACCTCGAAAAGGGGAGCGAAACGGTAACCGTAGTAGTTATAGGGAATACAGTCTGTGCGAAGATATCCGCCGTTTTCGTCTCCAAGCCATTCAAGAGCCATGCTTGAAGACATTTTTGACCAAAATTCAAGGCAGTCCATGCTGTTGAAATTGCTTCTGGCAAGCTTGTTTCCGGGAACGGTCTGCGACGGTATTGAAAGCGGCTGATCAAACTCCGCCTTCTTTTCCGGAACACCGCTGACACCAACAACCAGTTTAGCCGATACGGCAGCGCTCAAAAACTGTGCCGCAAGCATAACTGAAAGAATAGCTGAAAGAAATTTTATCTTTTTCATGCGTTTTTCTCCTTTATTCTATGGTAATTAATCAACAACTTCAATCTTGAGGTTATCAAGGTCGAAGGACTGAATGTAATCAGCACGTCCGCCGCCGCCAATTGCGAATGTCAGTGCGCCGTCAGCGTTTGCCGTCCAGTAACATTCAACGTGTCTCCACTCATTGTCAATGGTAAATTCGTTACCCTGGCCGTTGGAAGCACCTTTTGAAAGTATGAGGTCTTCTGCAGCCGAAGTGCCTGCCTTGATGTTTGCACGAAGTACACTCGTTTCACCCGGAACAGAGGTACGTGCATCGTAAGATACCTTAACCTTTTCGCCTGCCTTAACCTTAACGGGAGAAGCAAGCATAAGCTCATGATAGTTAATGGTACGCTCTGTGTTGCGCAGGAAGCTGTTGCCGTCCTCACTGACAATGTTTATAACACCGCCGCCGTAAGGTCTCGTCCAACCAACAAGTGCCTTAGCGGGATCCTCAAAGTCGCCTGCAGTATATTCGTCTGCAATCAAGCCAAGATGCTCTGTAACCTTGAAGTTGTCAATATCAAACGCATAGATGTATTCTGCATAAGGACCGCCTGCGATACCAATGCGGAGTGCACCGTCAGTTGAAGCAACAAATGTGCATTCAATATGCTTCCATTCGTTTGTAACATCGTAAGCAACGCCGCTTCCGTCGTTGAGATAGAGGTCGCTGTTATAAGTGTTACCGCCCTCATAGTAGTGAGCACGTGCAACGGTGGTTTCGCCGGGAACAGAGGTACGGATATCGTAGGAAACGGTGTATGATACGTTTGCAGTGATTTCTTCGGAAAGTGCGTAAAATACGCCGATATAGTTGACGGTACGCTCTGTGTTGCGAAGGAAGCTGTTGCCATCCTCCGTAACAATTTCGATCTTACCCGCGCCCTCGGGAGCAGACCAACCGTTAAGTGCGGTTTCGGGATTTTCAAAGTCGCCGTCAAGACAGTGTTCAATGTCAACAGGATTGCTTGAAAGGTCAACGAGCGAGAGTATTCTTATATCATAATTCTGTGTATACCAGTTAACAGGACCACCCTTGACGGTAAACCCAATCGCAGACTTCTTATCGGTTACAAATATGAACTCGACCTTTGTCCATTCATTTGTTAAATAAAGTGTTCTGCGCTCACCGCCGATTGTGATACGGATAACGGTTGTTTCGCCCTCGTTTGACGCACGGAATTCACCACAGAAGCGGTAAACACCCTTACGCATCGCAATCTGAGGAGCGTATCTGAAGCCGGTCTTGTTGTTTGTGA
>JAZNFB010000396.1:0-14336 GCA_045588895.1 Candidatus Flemingiibacterium sp. | reverse complement strand
TCGCACAAAAATGAGAAGGAAACTCTTGAATCGGCACGAACTGATTTCCAAACCAAAAAGCAGGCGCAGGAGGAGTATCTTGCCCAACTGAAAGAAGATGAAGCCGCACTCGAGGATATGAAGCGTAATGCTGCAAACTATCTAACAACCCTTCAGAGCAACAAGGCTTATTATGCCGCTCTTTACGAGAAACAGCTTGCTGCAGAGGAAGCTCTTCAGGAGCAGCTTCAGGAATATCTTGCAGAGCTTGAGCGTCAGCAAAATTCAAAATTTGTCGGCGGCACATTCATGTGGCCGGTTCCGCTCAGCTATACACGTGTTTCCTCGCAGTACGGTTGGCGTCCAAGTCCCTTCACCGGCGGTCAGGAGTTTCATAATGGTATAGATATCCCTGCTGCGTACGGTACAAGCATATACGCTTCCAATACCGGTACGGTTACCATCGCAGATTACCACTGGAGCTACGGTAACTACATAATGATCGACCACGGCGGCGGATATGCAACTCTTTATGCCCATTGCTCGAAGCTTCTTGTTACAAAGGGACAAAAGGTTACAAAGGGCGATGTTATTGCCCAGGTTGGTTCAACCGGAAGCTCGACGGGAAATCATCTGCATTTCTCTCTTTATGAAAGCAGTAAGCATACCGATCCGATGAGATTCTTCGGCGGTTGATCAGTTGAAATCAGGAAAAACAGGAGTCTTGTATAATGTCAAATAACGATAGAAGTGACAGGGGAGCACTGAGGATACCTCTCGGCATGGCAATAATGCTTGTGCTTCTTGCGGTGCTTGTAACATTTCAGATTACAACAGTGTCACTTAATAAAAAATATTCAGAGGCTTTGGATGAATTTGCCGTAGGTCTCGGTAAATATGAGAAGCTTATGGATGTTGAAGAAATCTATAATGAGTTTTATATCGGCGAGCTTGACGAAAAAGAGATTACAGACAATATTTTGCGCGGATATATTTACGGCACAGGCGATAAGTATGCATACTATCTGAGTGCCGAAGAATTTGCTGAGAATGAGGTTGATACAAGCGCCGAATATGTTGGTATCGGTGTGCGTGTTATGTGGAGCACAAACACGATTGAGGTTATCAATGTTATGCCCGATTCGCCCGCACTTGAAGCAGGTATTCTCCCCGGTGACTATATTGTTGCCGTTGAGGGTGATTATGTTTCGGAGATCGGTTACGATGTGGCACTTGACCGTATGCTCGGCGATGCCGGTACAAACGCGAACTTTACAGTAGTGAGAAACGGCGAAACAATTGAATTTTCCGTTGTTCGCGAAAAGATCAAGGAAATTTCGGTTATAAGCTCTCTTTGCGAATCAGATCCGACTGTCGGTATCATTCAGATTCTTGAATTTGATCTCGGAACACCCGGACAGTTCAAATCGGCTTGCGAGGAGCTGCAGAAGAACGGTGCAGAGCGTTTTGTTTTCGACGTCAGAAATAATCCGGGCGGAAATCTTGATGCTATCTGTGAAATACTTGATTATCTGCTGCCCGAGGGACCGATTGTTCATATCGTGTATAAATCGGGGGAAAAGGAAACAATTTACTCCGATAACAGCTCGGTTTCGCTTAACTGCAGCGTTATCATAAACGAAAATACTGCGAGTGCAGGTGAGCTTTTTGCTTCGGCTCTGCAGGATTATGACTATGCAAAGCTTGTTGGAACAACAACATACGGAAAGGGCACTATGCAGAATATTATACCGCTTTCCGACGGCTCGGGATTTGGCATTTCAACTGCACTTTATTATCCGCCGTATTCCGAAAATTACGAGGGCGTTGGTGTACAGCCGGATTACCCCTGTGAAATTGCAGAAGAATTTGAGCTTGTCAGCATCTATAAGCTGACATATGAACAGGATGCCCAACTGCAAAAGGCAATTGAGATACTTGATTCTGCCGCCGAATAAAAGCTTTGACGGTGAATAAAATATATAAATAACATTTCAAGGAGATATATTAAAATGGCAAACAAACCTTTAGTATTAACACCCGAGGGTCTTAAAATAATGACCGAGGAGCTTGAGTATTTAAAGAATGTGAGACGAGTTGAGGTTAAAGAACAGATCGCAATCGCACGTTCCTTCGGTGACCTTTCGGAGAACAGTGAATATGATGAGGCAAAAAACGAGCAGGCAAAGGTCGAAACCCGTATAAACGAGCTTGAGCAGCTTCTCAAAAATGTTGTTGTCGTTAACGAGGAGGATATTAACTCCGGTATTGCGAATGTTGGTACGACTGTCCGCGTTTACGATGAGGAATTTGATGAGGAGATCGAATATAATATCGTTGGTACAAACGAGGTCGATCCGCTGAAGAATAACATTTCGGACCAGTCTCCGATCGGTATGGCACTCATCGGTAAAAAGGTTGATGACATTGCCGAGGTTGAAGCACCGTCAGGCGTTATCAAGCTGAAGATACTTGAAATCCGCAAGAAATCATAACAGAGACATTCAGATATATCACGAAAGGACATAATCATGGCAGAAAACGAAAGAAACACTCAAGTGGCTCCCGAAGCTGCTCCCATGAGTGAAAAGGAATTAAATCAGCTCCTGCAGGTTCGCCGCGACAAGCTTGCAGAGCTTCAGGCAGGGGGAAACGATCCCTTTGTTATAACTAAATTTGACGTTACACACCACACCACCGATATAAAGGAAAATTACGCCGAGCTTGAGGGCAAGGAGGTTACAATCGCAGGACGTATGATGTCCAAGCGTGTTATGGGTAAGGCATCGTTCTGTAACGTGCTCGATCTCAAGGGTAACATTCAGTGTTATGTTGCACGTGACGATATCGGCGAGGAAGAATATAAGGGCTTCAAGAAGCTTGATATCGGTGATATTATCGGTGTTACCGGTACCGTTTTCACCACCAAGACCGGTGAAATTTCAGTTCATGCAAAGAGCGTGACTCTCCTCTCAAAGAGCTTGCAGATCCTCCCCGAGAAGTATCACGGTCTTACCAATACTGACACACGTTACCGTCAGCGTTATATTGACCTCATTACAAACATGGAATCGCGTGATACATTCATCAAGCGTTCCAAGATTATAAGCACTATCCGCCGTTACCTTGATTCGCAGGGCTTTATGGAGGTTGAAACGCCTATGCTTGTTTCCAATGCCGGCGGTGCTGCGGCAAGACCTTTCGAAACTCACTTCAATGCGCTCGACGAGGATTTCAAGCTTCGTATTTCGCTTGAGCTTTACTTAAAGCGTCTTATCGTCGGCGGACTTGAGCGTGTTTACGAAATCGGACGTGTTTTCCGTAACGAGGGACTTGACACACGTCACAATCCTGAATTTACGCTGATGGAGCTTTACCAGGCTTACACAGATTATCACGGAATGATGGATCTTACTGAGAATATGTATCGCTATGTAGCACAAGAAGTCCTCGGTACGACCAAGATCACATATAACGGCGTTGAAATGGATCTTGGCAAGCCGTTTGAGCGTATCACAATGGTTGACGCTGTTAAGAAATATGCAGACGTTGATTTCAGCGAGATACACACGCTCGAGGAAGCACGCAAGATTGCAGACGAAAAGGGCGTTCACTATGAGGACCGCCATACAAAGGGTGACATTCTTAACCTTTTCTTTGAGGAGTTTGTTGAGCATCATCTCATTCAGCCGACCTTCCTTATGGATCACCCGGTTGAGATATCACCGCTTACCAAGAAGAAGCCCGATAATCCCGAGTATGTTGAGCGTTTTGAGTTCTTCATGAACGGTTGGGAAATGGCTAACGCTTATTCTGAGCTTAATGACCCGATTGACCAGCGTGAGCGCTTCAAGGCTCAGGAGGAGCAGTTTGCAAAGGGCGACGAGGAAGCTAACCACACAGACGAGGACTTCCTTAACGCACTTGAGATCGGTATGCCTCCCACAGGCGGTATCGGATTCGGTATTGACAGAATGTGTATGCTGTTTACAGACTCTGCGGCTATCCGTGATGTTTTGCTTTTCCCCACAATGAAGAGCATAGAGTGACGAAGCCTCTAACATTGTTTAATTGGTTGTACCGACTTTTCGAGGGGAATAACATTGAAATGCACAGACTGTATGCGATACATTTGACAGGAGGCTAAAAATGAAGATCATTTTAAATGCTGATGAAACGATTTTAAAGCTTTTGAAAAAATTCCACAAGACAGATAACTGCACTCGCATGATCAAGTACTGTATGGAAAAACGTATCGAAGACGGTATGTTGCTTTTTAACGTGCTTACTCGGGAAATGGTTTTGCTTACCGATGAGGAATATAGTCATTTTACAGATCTCGAATATCTGAAAGAGCATTGGTTTGTTGTCCCTGATGACGCAAAAGAAAAGGAATATGCAGGCTTTGTAAAGTGGTTTTTCAGTATGCAGCGAAAGAATTTGAATCCCATTACCGGATATACGATCTTTCCGACAACCGACTGTAACGCTCGGTGCTTTTACTGCTTTGAACATAAATTTTCAAGGATTACCATGACCCGTGAGACTGCGCTTAAGGTTGTGGAGTATATAAAAGAGCATAGCTGTGGAAACCCGGTTTGGCTTTATTGGTTTGGAGGAGAGCCGCTTTATAACAGGGAAGCGATAGATATTATCTGCACGGGACTTCGCGAAGAAGGAATTAAGTATTCCTCGAGTATGACAACAAACGGATATTTGTTTGACGATGAGGTTGTCAAAAAGGCCGTTGAGCTTTGGAATTTGAAATGGGCTCAGATTACTCTTGACGGAACAGAAGAAATTTATAACCGCATCAAAGCGTACATCTATAAAGATGGAAACCCGTATCAAATAGTTCTCAAAAACATTAAACGTCTTTCTGATGCCGGCATCAAAATTAATATTCGTCTTAACATGGACCTTGATAATGTTGATAACCTATTGGAGCTTGCCGAAGAGCTTAAACAGCATTTCAGCGCAAAAGATAAGGTGAAGGTTTACATTTATCATCTGTTCAAAAACGATGAATCTATGGCTGAGCTTCATTCAGATGATGAATGGAGATTGCGTGATGAAGCAATGCAGCGCATCGAAGAAAAATTGATGGAAGGCGATTTACTGCTTACGCCACGGATTTCAAACAAGCTCAAAACGAATCACTGTATGGCAGATAAGGGCGATTCTGTATCTATATTTCCTGACGGTAATGTTGGTTTATGCGATCAGTATGAAGAACCGGAATACATAGGAAATATTGATAACGATGGCTTTGATCTTGCTATGGCAGAAAGCTGGAGAGAAACAATGCCGGAGATTCCGGAGTGTGAAAACTGTCTCTTGTATCCCGACTGCATTAAAATTAAAAGATGCAGAATTTCGAATGTTTGCTTCTCCTGTTACAGAAGGATGCGTTTGAGCAATACCGAGCGAGCAATGGTCAGCGAATATGAAAGATGGTTGACAAATGCTCTGCCGGAAGATGATGACACGGAAATAAGCGAACACTGATTTTTGCATTTTACGGTATATAGAAAAAAACATCCCCTGCTTTACCTTAGTTAAAAGGAGCAGGGGAAATTTGTATTTATTCTGTCACCGGAGCTTCACTCTCGGAAGATTGATCACTTACAGCACTTTCACAGCAACTGCAGCAGGCTTCACAACCTTCGCAGGTACAGCAGGCTTCCTCCTTGTCTGCGCAGCAACAGGTGTTATCCTCATCCTCGCAGGTGCAGCAGACCTCGGCGGCTTGAGAACAATTGCCGTCCTCGCAGGTGCAACATTCAGCCGGTGCTGTCGGGGTGATATTAAGAAATACTATCGCAACAATACCGAGAACAAGACCGAAGTGCTGAGTTTTTGCAAGCTTTTCCTTATAGAAGAAAACTGAAATTGCCCATGCGATTACTATGCCGCCGGCGCCAAGGAGCGGAAAGAGGAGTGACATGTTGATATTGATGCTCGTTGAAACCATAACGAGAAGATTTGTGATCGCATTTGAAAGGCCGCAGGCGATCATAAGGTGTCCGTTTGTTTTCAGCGTTGGCTTGATGATATGCCTGTCTTTGACAATTGCAAATCCAAAGAGAACAATGAAAACTATAGCGAGCGAGATGATCATGAAAACATCATCATATTTGTTATCGAATTTTACGCTCTGTACGGGCTGAGTTGTTGAGCAGACGCCGTTTCCGAAGAAGGAAATCATGACAAAGATAAACCATTTAAGACGGATTTTTGTGGTGGAGGTTGTCTTATTGATAAAGATCATACTTACCGCCAAAAAGGCAAGTCCGATAAAGAATGCCACGCTTGTGGGATCGCCGTCAAATATAAGACCGTAAAGAGTCGGGATTATAATTGAATATGAAAGTATGAGCGAGGACAGGGCAAGAGAGCCGGTTTGAATTGCCATGAGGTTGAAAATTGCAGCAATGCAATATGTCGAGGCGAATAGTAGAGCATACGGAAGTATAGCAATGTTAAAATTCAGACTTCCGGTTATGAGTGCTCTGACAAAGAACACCGCCCAGGCACTCAAAACAGTGAATGCGCTGAATATGTATGGGCTGCTGCTGTTTTCTCTTGTAGTGTAAGCTTTTTTGAAAACGCCTTGTATTGCCGATGTTATGATAATGACAATAATGCAAAGGGCTTGGATTAAATTCATGTTTTTTTCCTCTATTCTATAGTAATAACCGTGCTATATTATATCACAATTCCCTATAAAATACAATAGTCAAATCTTCCTTGTTTTTTGTCTTTTCTTCCTGCCGGATAAAAAATTTAAAAACATCTTGACAATCGGCGCAGTTTGTAGTATCATTATCAAAAAGGGTGGTGAGAGCTCGGATGAATATAAGATATGACGTTGAAAAAATAAAAGAGATAATAGATAATCTTTACGGTCTGACCGGTCTCAGTATTGGATTTATTGATACTCACAATATCTATATTTATAAAAAAATAAGAGAAAACGATGTTGTTTGCATGAAGGTTCAGGAAACCCCGGAGGGACAAGCAAGGTGTACCTGCTCCGATATGGATCTTATTGACCGATGCACCAAGGAGAGGCGTCCGGTTTCACACATCTGTCATGCGGGACTGCTCGATACGGCTGTGCCTGTTATAAAGAATCATACAGTCGTCGGAATGATAATCATTGGTCGTGTCAGACCGAGTAACGGTGTCGTTGCCGAATGTCTTGAAAATAATCCGCAATATGCGATGATGGGAACGCTTTCGGATGAACAGATGGAGAATCTTATAAATCTGATATCGCATATAATTTTTGAAAGTGCGGTTGATATCGACTGCGATGATGTTATCGTCAGAGCACTTGACTATATTGACAAAAATCTTGCCTCCGAGCTTTCGATAAATCAGCTTTGTAATTATCTTTACGTTTCGCGAAACTCGCTTTATAAGGTCTTCCATGGATATTTCGGATGTACTGTTAATGAATACATAACAAGAAGACGTGTAAACAAGGCGGCTGTGCTTCTTCGTGAGAGCAGTGACAGTGTGACAACAATTGCCGAATCCGTCGGAATATCGAATTACACCTATTTTTCAAGGCTTTTCAAAAGGAAAATGGGAATGTCACCGATAAAATACAGAAAAAAACCGTAACTATGCTGTAATCTGCACTGTTACGGCTTTTTATTGGAAATGCCACCTCTTGACAATTGACGCAAAATATGCGATAATATATAGTAATATAAACTGTGGAGGGATATCTATGACCACAAAATATGAATATGTTGCAACCTGCCTTTTCGGGCTTGAGGCATTGCTCGGTGAGGAGATTGATGCCCTCGGTTACGAGCGTATTGAGACGATTGACGGACGTGTCACATTCCGCGGAGATATGGCGGCGATTGCGCGCTGTAACATAAATCTGCGTTTTGCGGAACGTATTTATATAAAAATGGGAAGCTTCCGTGCGGCAACCTTTGCGGAGCTTTTTGACGGGA
Organism: Candidatus Flemingiibacterium sp.; assembly: GCA_045588895.1. Lineage (GTDB taxonomy): Bacteria > Bacillota > Clostridia > Oscillospirales > CAG-272 > Flemingiibacterium. The sequence goes on along the minus strand of JAZNFB010000396.1, from coordinate 6,381 downwards.
CTAACGCCTTACCTTGGGAAGCGTGGATTGCAGAGGATGACGCATTTCCTGTTAAAGGTCACAGCATAAAATCGGCACTGACAAGCCTGCCTGACTGTCAGAGTATCGTAAAAAAGGCTATAGTTAACCGACTGTCCGGCGAATACGGCGTTTCATGGTTCAAGGAAGAAGGCGTCAAATATCAGGTTGAGTTTTTCATTTTAAAGGATATTGCAACGCTTATGATTGACACCTCGGGCGTTGCACTTCATAAACGCGGTTACCGTCCTGCGGCAGGTGTTGCACCACTGCGTGAGACTCTTGCGGCGGCGATGGTAAAGCTGTCACGTCCGCGTGATGAAGTGCTTTTGTGGGATCCCTTTTGCGGCTCGGGTACGATTGCAATTGAGGCGGCGATGATGATGACGGGCACAGCTCCCGGACTCGGCCGTAATTTCGCTGCAGAGGAATTTTACGACCTTCCCGAGAAAATCTGGAAGGATGCAAGAGAAGAAGCCGAGAGCTTCCGCCGTTCAACCGACTTTGAGGTGTATGCAAGCGATATTGATCCGCGCATGGTCGAGCTTGCACGTGCGAACATCAAGCGTGCCGATATGGGAGCGCATATAAAATGCTTTGAGCGTGATGCAACGCAGATCGTTAAAGCGGAAAGACGGGCAACGATAGTCTGCAATCCTCCGTATGGTGAGCGACTTTCCGATATGCGCGAGGTTGAGGCGTTGTACCGTGCTATGGGACGCTGTTTTGCGCGTCTTGCGCCGTGGCAGATCTATATTTTAACATCTGTTCCCGATTTTGAGCGTTTGTACGGTCGCCGCGCAGACAAGGTTCGCACGCTCTATAACGGCATGATCAAGTGCGGATATTTTCAGTATTTTAAAAATAAAAACATATAATATATTTACCGTTTCTTACATTGACAATTGTTTGTAAACGTGATAAAATATTCTAAAATACAGCCTTGGTGCTGAATGGGGGTAAAGTTATGAGAGAACTCAAGCTTGAAGAGCTCAGCTTAAAGCAAAAGCTCGGATTTGTTACAATTGCAACGGTTTTCAGAGAAGCAACGCCAGAGCAGTTTGACTGTGTTATTGAGCTTATTAAACAGCATTCGGTCGGCGCTGTATGGGTGAATTTTGATGAGGATCATCCCGATGCCACAAAGGCAAGAATCGACAAAATCAAAGAAACTGCCGACTATCCGATCCTTATCATGTGCGATGCGGAAAGCGGAATCGGTGATGCACGTTCGATCGGCAGACACAATGCACTCGGAATGATCGACAGCGAGGATGGCGCATATATGTTCGGCAAGGTGACTGCTGTGACTGCACGCGAGCTCGGTTATAACGTGGTTTGCAATCCGATTCTTGATATTGCAGACGGCAGATGTATGTGCGGAACAAATATCCGCTCTCTCGGCAGCGATAAGAAAAAGGTGGCAAAGCTCGCAGCTGCCATAGCAAAAGGTATGCACGACGGCGGTATTCTGACTGTTGGAAAGCACTATCCCGGAGAGGGTGCCGCAGGTACAATGGACTCGCATATGGCTGAGGCTCTTTCGGAGGCGACCGTCGAGGAACTGCTTGACTATAATCTCTATCCGTATCTTGAGCTCATGAAAGAGGGACTTCTTGATGGAATTATGACACGTCATGCGCGTTATGTTAATATTGATCCCGACTATCCTGCGAGCCTTTCAGAGAAGGTCATTGATATTATCCGTGAGCAGGGCTTTGACGGATTCGCTGTTACGGATGCTCTTTGTATGCACGGTATAGTTGCAAAATTCGGCAGAGTGCACGGTGTCGGTCTTTCGGTTGGACACGGTAACGATATTGCGCTTGCATGGTATGAAAACCACATGGATGCTTATGAAGCAATGTGCAAATCCTACGATGACGGTATTATATCCGATGAGCGTCTTGACGAGGCTGTTACACGAATCCTTGCGGCGCAGCATAAAACACTTGCCGAACCGAAATATACAGCTCTTACAGATAAAGACCTTGCCGATTTTGACAAGATCAACCGCGATTCCGTATTTGCAAAAACCGACGACGGCGTTCCCGTGACACTTTCGCGCGACGGAAAGCATTATTTTGCAATACTTACCGAAACCACAGTCGATATCAATAACCGCGCTGAGGTTGACACGTTCAGCCGCGACTGGTACAGTCCTCTCAAGATAGCGGACAGACTCAAGGAGCTTTATCCTAATTCCGAGTTTACGATGATCAGCCAGTTCCCGAGCGTAAGCGAGAATATGCGTGTTCTCAGAGGCGCGGAGAACTGTGATGATGTTGTGTTTGTAACCTTCTTCAGAAGCTGTGCATATTTAGGACGTGAATGCTTCACTGCACGTATAACCACACTTATGGAAGCGCTTCAGATAACGGGTCGCATATCGACGATTGTTCATTTCGGAAATCCGTATGTTCTTGAGGATATTCCGCATATTCCGCGTGTCATTATCGGAACCTGCTCGCCTATCAATACGCTTTATGCGCTTGACGTTCTTGCAGGTGAGTATCCGGCGAACGGTAAACTCACATATGACGTGAAGTTTCAGTGATATTTGATCGGTTTATAAAATAATACTCCCCCTTGGAGTGACACTTGAAAAGCGAAAGGGCTTTCAAGGCATCCTTGGGGGATTTTTTTGTCAAATATCTATTTCAAAGAATGCTGCGGTGTGTCCGCGCTCGAAGCTTACGTGAAGCTTGTTTGCATCAGCACTGTACTTTGCATTGGGCGCATAGGGATATGCGAGCTTTACGTCTGCAATGTTGCAGTCAAGCGGAATGTCGAGATCGGTTTTATCTGTCAGTGTCCAAACGGCAAGGAGAATCTTGTTGCCTGATTTAAGGCCGGAGACGACACTTTCATCGCCGAACGCTGTGAAGCCGCAGGGCAGATAGGGAACTGCGTTATACTTGAGCGGTGAGATTCTATTATAGTATTCAACGCCTTCGCGAACGAGCTTCAGCTGATCCTCATTCATCCATTCGAGGTGACTTGCGAGGTGCATTCTTCCAAGGAAGCTGTTGATCATGTTCATAACTATCTGATCGTCGTTTATTTCCTCGCGTGTACATTCTCCGACGGGATAGCTCCAAACAGCCGCTTGCTCGGGAATAACGGCAGAGAGAATGTTTCCGGCAATATAAGGATACTGCAAATAATTTGTTTGGTCTGAGGTTGAAACAAGCGAGAAGGAGGAGAGGGTTCTATAGTCCATTCTCATGCCGCCTGATGCACATCCCTCAAATACGACATCAGGGAAACGTGCTCGCATATCGTCAAACCAATCAAGGAATGCCTTTGACGCAAGCTCAAGTCCCTCACCGGGAGTCAGACAGTCAACATCCGTTCCAACGCCCATGTCACGGTTATAATCGAATTTTATGTAGTCAGCTCCGTAGTCCTCAACCATGCGGCGAATTGTTTCACTCATGTATTCAATAACCTTCGGATGACGGTAGTCAAGGAAGTAACGGTTCTTGACCGCTATTTTTTTGCCGTAACGCTTAATGAAACAGTCGTCACTGTAATAATCGAGCATTTCCTTGCAGTGTATGCCAACGACCTCCGGCTCGATCCAGAGTCCAGCCTTCATGCCGAGTGAGCGGATAAAGTCGGTCGTTGCGCGGACACCGTGTGGGAAGCGTGCGTTACTTTCTTTCCACTGTCCAACGAAAGGATAGACCTGATCGCCCGGCTCTTCATTGTGCCAGCCGCAGTCAATAACGTAATATTCCACGCCGGTTTTTGCAAGTACGGGCGCATAAACTGCGGTGTTTTCTTCTGTTGGGCTATCCCATGAAAGGTGCATATATTCATTGAAAATTGAGGGCAGGGACTTGTCCGCTTTTGCAAGACCGCAGATTGCACGGCGGTATTTTGTCATCTCACCGAGCACGCCGTTCAGCGAATCGGAAGCAGCGATTGCAACATTCACAGTGCGGTAAGCTTCACCCTTTAGAAGCGACTTACTCCATGAACCAAACGGCAGATTTGCACCGCCGAGCCAGAGGTAAAACTCCTTGTCACGGTCGGAAATTTCGTAGTACCATGAGTTGTTCGACTCGATTTGGAACATAATGAAGCTGTTTTTATTTACGTCCTCAATTATACCTTGGGGAAGCTCCTCCTTGGTTGACCAGCTTCCGATGTTAACGCCTGCGATACGCTTCTGCGACTCGGGCATTACCGGATCCGACATGAAACCGAAATCAGCGAAAGAGAGACGCTTCGGCTGACATTCGATATGATGGCTCTGAATGAAACGTGTATAATAAAGTCCATTGATATCGGAAATACCGTTGCCAATGCCGGGCAGAACAAAAGCGGACACTTCCTCGAGAGTGATCTTTTCTTCTGAAATGTTGGTAACTTCAGTATAAATGCGAAGTGCGTCAGCGTCACAGAGAGCTTCAAATGTGGTTTTAGCTTCGATAAGCTCGGAGCGCTGTGTTATGGTGAGTGAATTTTCACAAAGCTCGTGGCTTACGTAAGAAAGACGAACACCCTCGGACGAATTTGCCATTTTTGCACCCATGTGGTTCATTTTATTTTCGCCTGCGATTTGTACTTCAACAAAATTACCGTTAAGCTTTGCATCGGTTTTTCCGAAGCTGCGAAGTGAGATTTTGCCGTCAGTTATATCAAAAGTGAGATTTTTAAAAGTGAATTGCATAATGTTACCTCTTTTGGTGTTTTTATTCTCATTTATTATATACTATTCGTGTGATTTTGTCAAGGATATAACATAAAAATGATACTTTATAGCAAGATTTTGACAGTATTGCAATCGGAATTTACATATAAATCAAGGCTCGATCATCTTTATCGGACGACAGAGCCTTATCTTATTTGTGCAGCAAACGAAGCTTGCGCGAAAACTCTTTAACTTCCTCTGCGGTATTGTATATACCAAAGCTGACACGTACAGCGCCAGAGCTTCCGAGAGTATCATGTGCAAGCGGTGCGCAGTGAAGCCCTGCACGGGTACAAATTCCGTGCTTGTCGAGAAATTCGGCAACTTCCTCGGATTCGAAGCCGTCGATGTTGAAAAGCACGATACCGCTGTCACATTCGGGGAGAAAGACGCGTATTCTTTGGTGCTCAAGCTCGTTTTTCAGTTGACTTGCCAACTTTTTTTCGTGTTCAAGTATAGCGGCAGGTGTCTTTTTCTTTACAAACTCGATTCCACGTCTGAGTCCCGATATAAGCGGCAGTGCAGGTGTTCCTGCTTCGTATCTTTCGGGCGGCAGGTCGGGCATTGTCTTAGAACGTGAGTCAACACCGCTTCCGCCGTGCATATAGGGCGGTAATGTTACATTCTCACCGAGTATCATAAGTCCGCATCCCATAGGGCCGTAAAGTCCCTTGTGTCCGGGTAAAGCGAGGACATCTATACAGTCGCGTGTAACATTGATATCATATAAACCGCCTGCCTGAGAAGCGTCAACAATGAAAAGTATACCGTTCAGACGGCAATATTCACCGATCTCACAAATGGGAAGCGTCACACCGCAGATGTTCGATGCCGCCGTTGCGATGAGTATGGACGCACCGTGAGAAAGTGAGTCAATGGATGCGAGAATTGCCGCTGTACGCTCCTCACCATAGAGATAGAGTGCGGTGTTGAATACACGAACCTCTTTGCCGCTTGCAATTGCAGGACGCAGGACGGAATTATGCTCGAGATCGCTGATTAATATCGCACCGTCAAGTGACTTATGAGCGGAGATTGCCATGTTGAGCGAATGTGTTGCGCCGGAGGTTATTATCACACGCTCGGGTGAGGCGCCGAATAATTCCGCCGCCGCTTTACGACAGCTGTAAATCTCGTCTGCCGCACGCATGGCAAGAGAGTGTGCGCCGCGTCCTGGATTGCCGCAGTTCTTCATAGCTTCACTGACTGCACGGATCACCTGAGGCGGCTTTGGAAAGGTTGTTGCGGCGTTATCGAAATATATCATTTTATCTTGTACCGCCGGGCAGATGCCCACCCGACGGATTCCTTAATTTATTGTTACTTAGCCGTCAGCGCTAGATTTTTGTGAACTGTATCTCGGCTTTTGCGAGTAATCCTGCGGCACGTGAAATGTCACGCGGCGGTATCTCAAGCCCGAATGCACAGCCGTTTGGCGTTTCGGTTGGGTGCAGACGGACGATGTTTGCGGTGATGCCGTACTTTGCAAGTATCTCACGCGCTTGTATTGCATAGGTCACGGAGCTGACGGCAAGGCGTGCACCGTGAGTCATTTTTGTTACCTCCTTCCCATATTAAAATATGCGGCGGCAGTGCTTCGGGTGAGACACAAATAGAAAGAACCCGCGTGGTGGCGAGTTCTTGGATGGGGCATAAATAGT
>JAZNFB010000395.1:0-6299 GCA_045588895.1 Candidatus Flemingiibacterium sp. | reverse complement strand
ATCTTGTCTGCGCCCTGCGAGAATGCATTTGCCGCAAATCCCGTACGCATAGAGAATGATGTTACATACTGAGTCGGGCCGCCGCTGTAATTCTGCATATTCTGTTCCATACAGGGAGCAAGCTCGATTCCGAGAGGTTTTAAGAGCGAGGACCATGTACGGACAGGTGTATCGAAGTTAAGCGATTCGAAGCGTCCGGTAGGGATTACAAGGTCAACAAGTCTCTCGTGAGCCCAGGTGATGACGTCAAGACCGAAATCGTAGTTGGTCTGAACATCGGATGCAACGCGGACACCAACCTTTATCTCATGTCCGTACTTTTCTTCATATACCGCAACAAGATCGTTAACATCTCTCATGAACTGATTGAGTATATCAAGTCCGTTATATTCGTTTCCGACACCGAAAAGTCGAATTTCACGCTGATAGTCAAGCTCGATTCCGTAAGGATCATATGAGTTAAGCGCATCGTTTATAACGGCGAGCATCATCTCGCGAACCTCTTCGAGTCCATAGTCAAGTCCCACATCCGAATAAGACATCTCGTGGTGACGCACACGGCGAAGATCCGGTCTTGTATAGTAGAATTCAGCAATGTGCGAAGCAGGAATGCCCGATGCAAGCGACGTTTTCAGGTTATGAATATCGTTCATACGGAATGAAAGCCACGGATTAATACCGATAGTCGGGAAGGTCTCACAGAAAAGTCCGACATAATCTGTACCCTTGTTCATATGAAGATCGTATGCAGTCGCTACAGACCGATCGGTTTTGTAATCGACCTCCACACCGGCAATCTCTGTGACATCGTATCTTTCAACGTAATCCTCAACCACGCTCGACGGATATATAGTCATTCCTTGGCTGAAAACACAAATCATGTAATCGGTGACGTGTGTGCCCTCAAAGCTTTTTGCGAAGTTGATGATGTCCTTGTCTGTCATATCATAGCCGCTTATTCTGCCAAAGAAGTTCGAGTTGTCATGGTTCAGAATTATACCGTTAACCTCAAACTGCTTTTCATATTCGGGATCATACTTTCTGAAGTTTTTGTAGATTCCCATCTTGGTGAAACTGAGCTCGGCATACTCCTGACGACTGAGACCGAGATTGTCACCTGCAACATATGAGGGGGCTTCCGGGAACTCATCGTCGGAAACCGGAACCATCGCAAAGTTATCAACGCAGAACGACTGAACACACTCTTCAAACGCTCCGCCGCGGACTCTGATGCACTGCAGCTCATTTTCAAGCTCTATATAAAATTCAACCTTGAGCCAGTTGTTGTCGATATAGATCTGGGAGTAATGATTTGCCATAGTGCCGTCGGTGTAATATATCTGAAGCTGAAGAAGTGCAATTTCGCCCGGATTTGCAGTGCGGAAATAGCCTTCAAATCTGTATTTTCCGGCATAAACGAAGTATGACGGCCAATAGTCAAAGCCGGTTGCACAGTGTACGATGTCGGTCATTTCAAGATATTTGCCGTTTGCGTCCTCGATCTGATTGATGGTCTGACCGTTTGCAGTCCAGTTTGCACGCAGTACGCTTGCCTTCTCAAAATCACCGTTCAAAAAGAGGTCGCCCTCGGGAAGCGGATCTGCAATCGAAAGCGGAAGACTTCCACCTTCTGCCGCCGTTATACCTGTTCCAAACACTGTGAACATCGTGCAAGCCATCAAAACGGTGAGAATTGCGGATAAAATTCTTTTTTTCATTTTGTAACCGTAACCTTAAAAGGTTTCCTTTCTCGCCCACACGGAGCGTATCCCCGGCGGTCAAGTCCCAACCAAACAATCGGGACCTGACTGCACAAGGTAACTGATGCTTTTAGTCAACAAGCTCAATAACGAGGTTATCGATATCGAAGCTCATGTTATCGGGCTCGCCTCTCGGTCCGCCGCGGAGCGCAAATACGATCTCACCTGGATTTTCTGCGGTGAAGACATACTCAATGTGACGCCATTCATCCGTGAGCCAGGAGAGATACTGTCTTTCCTCGCCGAAGCCCTCCGTAATCTTAAGGTCATATGTCACGCCCTCAAGGTTGAATGCCGCACGTCCGTGCATTGTTTCGCCCTCATTGGAGGTTCTCGCATCAAATGCAATTCTGTAGGTTCTGCCGACGATTATCGGATAACCCGTAGCAAATTCCACGGGCATATAGCTTAAAGCTTCAACACGTTTACCGATTGTAAGGTAATGGTTATCGCCCTCTGAACCGATTTCGACGGTTGCAATATTCTCTGCGATTGACCACTTCGAAAGAATCGTTTCGGCATCTGTCTCGAAGTCGCCGTAGGGATAATACTGTCCGCCCTCGGGGATTGCCGCAGAGATGTCCTCGTTCTTGATTATCGAAACATTGTCAAGCTCGAAATCCTTGCTGTCCTGATCGCCGATGAACCAGAGGCAGAGCTTGGAGGATTTAAGCGGAATGTATGTATACTCAACATGAGTCCATTCATCGCTTACCGTGATGTTTTCGCCAAGTGTTACAAGGCTGTCTGCCGTCGAACCGATTGCGGTATTTACAGTCATTGCTTCGCTTGATCTGATATCACAAGAGATCGTATATACGTTGCCGGGAACTGCAGCGTAAATAAGAGGAAGCGTTACGGGAGCATCGGGAGTGGAACGGTTAGCAACAGTGAGGTAGTTATTGCCGTCCTCAGTTGTATTAACCGTGAACTCGCCCTTGCCGGATGCCATCTTCCATTCACCTGCAACGGTTGCAGCATTGTCAAACGCACCGTTTCCGTAGAGATTTTCTCCGACCGGAACGTAATCAACATCCATGAAGCGTGCGTTTCTGATCTCATAGTCCTTTGTGTTATTCTTCATAGGACCGCCGTAGATCTTTAATTCGAAGTCCATGGTCTTGGAAACAACAAGCGTGATCGAAACCGTTCTCCACGTGTTGTCAATCGTTGCAGAACCGAAGTCATTACCAACGCTGACACGGATCTTACTGAACTCACCCTCATTTGTTGTTCTCATCTGGGCGGTGAATCTGTAAGTGCCTGCCTTGATCTTGAAGCCGGGCTTATATGTGAAGCTCTGCGTGTTGCTCGTGATGTTGCTTGCCGCGAAGTATACGCCGTTTTCGTCTTCCTTCGCCTCAAGCGTCTGACCCTCTGTCACCCAATAAGGAAGAATTTCCTTGGTGATAGCTCCATCAAGCAGGTCGCCTTCATTTTCGAGAACTATCGGAGGCAGTCCCGTTCCGTTTTCGGGATCAATTGCGTCCATGTCTATCTTGTTAACCTTGGTGTCGATGTTGATATAGTCAAAATCAATCGCCAAAGCACCCTCTGCCATGAGTCTCACCTTATTAACGGGTGTAGGTTCGGTGACATTAAGTACAAATGTTACTTCAGTCCAATCAGGCGTGATAGTTACGCTGTCCTTACCGTCGGTTGTCGTAAGTGTCTGACCGAGGAAGGATGCACACAGGCTTGCTGCGTTTCCATCCGATTCAAGAATCATATAATCCTTGATACTGTACTTCGAATAATCAATAACGCCAATGCGTGCCTTAGCTGTTACAAAGTACTTGCCGGGTTCAAGCTTCTTGGCACCGCTGTTTCTAACGGCAGCAACTCCGTCGGAATCTGCGCTGACTCTGATGAACTCGGATTCGATCTCCTCTGTCGCAATTATTTCGTGGAGATTACCGCCGGCATTTTCAGCATACCATCCGGCAGTACCGTTCATAAGCACATCACTGTCAACTGCAAGATTTTCGCCGGTGATGGGCTTCTTTGTTGCGGAATCAAGCTTTATGAGAGTAAATTCGTCAATATCAATCGGAGCAACACTGTGTCCGCGTGAGCTTCCTCTGACCGCGAACTTAAAGGCCTGATCCTCTGTAATGGTGAATGTATACGAATATTTTGTCCAATTTTCGGTGAGAACCGTGTCAGAGCCCTGGAACAAGCCGCTTCTTTCGCTTGCAAGATAGTTTAACTGCAAGCTGCCGAGCATTACACGCATTGATGTAACGCTGTTTCCAACCTCTGTGGGTACGTTTGAAACAGATGCACCGCGTGCTCGGAACGAAAGCTTATATGTACCTGCCTCGAGAGTCTGACCGACATTTTCATAAATGATACGGTCATCGCTGTAATCGCGTCCGCCAAGATGGATGTAACCGTTGGAAACAGCACCGCCGTCTTCACCCGAAAGGCCGGTTGCCTCGTCGAGAACCTTGTAAACGGTCTTGACAGAGGATTCACCAACCGCAACCCACGGAGTATTGAAGCCAAGCGCATCGAGCTCCTTCTGCTTTAACATAAGCAGCACCATAACAACGCTGAGGTCCATGCTTTCCGCAGTGTATTTTTTCTCAACAAGAGTTACATCGATATCTGCAAAATCAAGCGCATATGCAGAATCGAGTCCAAGTATGAGCGTATTCAGGTCAATGTCAACAAGAGTATCAACAACAAATGTCACCTCTCTCCAGGAGTCAGAAAGAGCCACCTCTTTATCGCCGCTGAATGTCATGAGCGACACACCGTCAAGGCACGCAGAGAGCTTCGCAGAGATCATGTTTCCGTCTGCCGTAAGAGCATCGGCAGTTGTTTCATACTTACTGTAATCAATTATATCAGATTCATGGATTTTGAACTTACCCGTGATATGATAAACACCGGGAGTGAGAACCTGATCGCTCACGAAATGCAGCTCTGTATTGCCGGCACTCGGAGCAGAAATGCGGTTATAGACCATTCCCTGGGCAACGCTGATTTCAAGGCCCTTCAGCGAACCACCCTGATTACTAACGCTCCAGCCTGCGCCGTTTTCCTTAAGAGACAGAGCGTTTTTCGCAACATTTTGGGTTGTTCCGTCTTTGACTATGCTGAGATCCTTAATGTCTATCGGAGCATAGCCGTAACCCGAGCTCGAACCGCAAATATAAAAGTCACCTGTAAAGTTATCTACTGTCGTACTGACAGTTGTCCATTCCGAAGAGAGGTCATAAGCCCAAAGAATCAGTGTGCTTGCTCCGCCGGTTGATGTTGATCCATACATACGGATTTTTGCAGGCTTGGAGCCGGTTGTTGCGGCATCTCCTGCGATGAAGGGCTTTGTGCGCGCCTTGAAGCTTATGGTGTATGTACCTGCTTCAATACCGCCTGAGCTGTAAACGATTCTGTCGTAGCCTGAGTCACGTCCATCAACGTGGAGATAAGTACCCTCATCGCTTTCGTCAATAACTGCGGCAGCGTTACCTTCGCCGTCAAAATACTCGCCGCTGTAGAGTGCGGAGCTGTCAACAACCGCAAGGTCCTTGACGCCGACACTGACAGCATTTCCGGCAGTAAACTTTATATCGCTCATGAGAACAGTTTCATTCTCATTAACAACAAGCTTGAAGGAACAATTTGCAAAATCCTCGGGATTTATGACAACGCTGTCCTCGCCGTCAAGTGTTTTAAGAGCAGCTCCCTTAACACTTGCCGAAAGAGTTTCTGTGTTGCCGTTTGAGGTGATCATTATTGCATTATCATTGAATGTGTACTTGCCGTAATCGATCGGCTCCTCAAGGATAAAGCTTCCGCTTATGTGATAGATACCGGGCTCCAGTGCCTCATCGCTTGCATAGCTAAAGGAAGTGGGCTCACCGGGAATCGAGCTTGCGGGAACAACAACATAGTTCTCGCCCTCAACAACACGGGTGGAAAGCTCCTTGATGCCAAGACCGCCGTTTGCTCCTGCTTCCCAGCCTGCACCGTCAGTGAAAAGTGACACGGGATTTACCGCAAGATTTTCGGTTGTACCCTTTTCAACGATTACGAGATCCTTAATATCGATCGGTGCGACACCGAAACCGCTTGAAGAACCGTAAAGCTCAAATGTGCCGCCAAATCCGGTTACTTCATACGGACCGTAATCAGCGAAATCAGTCATGAGTGTGAACTGTGCAAATCGCCATGCGGCTCCGGGAACCATAGCACGGAATATTGCCGGCTTTTCGCCAATAGGATCTGCGCCGGGGATATATGCATCGGTACGAGCCTTGAAGCTGATCATGTAGGTCTTTTCGGGATCGTAGGTTTTAGTGGTATCCTTATAAATGAGCTTGTCTTCCATGTAATCACGTCCGCTCATACGGATGTAAGGCTCATTATCGCCCTGAACCTTGGAAACGAATGAATCGTCACCGGGTGTTAAGGAGGAATCAAACTCGTCCTCTTTATTTTCTATTGTAATGTTCTTGAAGTCGAGCGAATAAGCACCGTCGAGTGTAAATTCAATATCGCTTTTTTTCGCGCTTTCTTCGAGATTAAGAA